>SLJA01000348.1 GCA_007135355.1 Wenzhouxiangella sp. | reverse complement strand
CTGGCGCGACTCGGCGTTGCGTTCCTTGGAAAGGGCTAGCCATTCCCTGCGGAACGCGCCTTGATTCACGCCAGCACAGTGACTCTGAGCGTTACCTAATTAGCCGCATGGCCCACTAGGGACTGAAGAGCAGGGGTCAGGGGCTAGGGGTCAGGGAGCTTCGTCGATTTTTTGATTCTTGCAGAGAAACCCCAGGCACCGACCTTGCCATCATCGACCATGCTCCCTGCCCCCTAGCCCCTAGTCCCTTTCTTTCAAGTAAACTTCACGCTTTCCGAACTTTCCCAGACCGTGCCGGAAGCTCCGAATAACACAGATGCCCCGACCGTCGGCCTGGTGTCGCTGGGGTGCCCCAAGGCCTTGGTCGACTCCGAGGACATCGTCTCGCGGCTGCGCGCGTCGGGCTATCGACTGGTTCCGAACTACGACCAAGCCGATCTCGTCGTCGTCAACACCTGCGGTTTCATCGATGCAGCCAAGGCCGAGTCACTGGAGACCATTGGCGAGGCCTTGGCCGAGAACGGCAAGGTGCTGGTCACCGGCTGCATGGGGGCGAAGCCTGAGCAGATCACCGCGATCCACCCCAAGGTGCTCGGCGTGACCGGACCGCATCAGGCGGAAGCTGTGGTGGCATCAGTCCATCAGCACCTGCCGCGCCCACACGATCCGCGCCTGGACCTGGTGCCGCCCGGTGGCCTAAAACTGACACCGCGGCACTATGCATACCTCAAGATTTCAGAGGGTTGCAACCATAAATGCAGCTTCTGCATCATCCCTGATTTGCGTGGCAAGCTGCGCAGTCGGCCTTTAGGGATGGTGCTGCGCGAGGCCGAGCAGCTGGTCGAGCGTGGCGTGCAGGAGCTACTGGTGATTTCCCAGGATACCAGTGCCTACGGCGTCGACCTCGGTTACCAGGCCGACTTCTGGCGCGAGCGTGAAGTGGAAACCCGGCTGTATGATCTCGCTGCGGCCTTGGGCGAACTCGGCGCATGGGTCCGCCTGCATTACGTTTACCCCTATCCGCATGTCGATCGCATTATTCCATTGATGGCCGAAGGCCGCATCCTGCCCTACCTGGATATCCCCTTCCAGCACGGCTCGCAGCGTATCCTGAAGACCATGCGGCGTCCCGCGGCGGCCGAGAACACGCTCAAGCGCATCGAGGCGTGGAGAGCCGAATGCCCCGACCTGACTTTGCGCTCAACCTTCATCGTCGGCTTCCCCGGCGAAACCGAAACCGAGTTTTGCGAATTGCTGGACTGGCTCAGGGCGGCCCAACTGGACCGGGTTGGCTGTTTCCAGTATTCGCCGGTCGACGGCGCCCGAGCCAATGCGCTCGAAGGACACGTCCCGGACGAAATCAAGCAGGAGCGTTGGGAACGCTTCATGGCGGTCCAGGCCGACATCAGCGCCGCGCGCCTCAAGCGTCGCGTCGGCGGCACGGAATGGGTCTTGGTGGACGAGGTTGACGACGACCACGCCATCGCCCGCAGCCGCTCCGACGCGCCCGAGATCGACGGCCAGGTCATCATCAGCGATGGTGGACAGCTTGAGCCCGGCAGCCGGATTCAGGTCAGAATCACTGGATCAGACCACTATGATCTGTTTGGCCAAATGCTTGATCGGGGGAACTGAGCGACCCTGGTTCCATCTAACGCGACCGAGATCTCAACATCCAACCAAAGCAAAGCGGAGTCTTTAGTGAAGAAAACAGTCATGATGATATGCGCTGCCGTCCTCATGAGCGGCTGTCAGTCGGACCGGGACGAAGCGCCGACCACCGAAACCGTTGAGCAAGAGACGGCCGCTGTCAGCGAGCGAGTAACGCGCCAGCGCTCAGCGGCCGGCGAGGCCGCAGTGCGGGCGGCCCAGCCGCTGGGCGATCCCACGCGCCAAATCCCTCGGCTCGAAGGTCAGTTTGCGGAATCGGGCGCCGGGCTAGCGCATATCGTCGACGGAACCTCTCCGGAAGCGTTCGCCCAAAGCCTGCAAATCATTGCCTCCGAAACATCAGCCGAACAGTATGAGCGACTGGATTCGGCGCTCAGATTTCTAGGTATGTATTCCTCAGCCGCTTGGAGTGGTCTACCCGGCCTGTATCAAAGCTTGGACAACATGACCGGCGAGGAAATCATCGAGCATGCCAACCGCTTAATGGCAGAGCGCCGACAAGCTCAATAAATAGCAGCTATAAAACCCGCCGGGTCGGCGGGTTTTTTTGTCTGCGCTTGGCAAGCGGCGGAAGGAACGCGGTTGCTTAATGCCGACACTGCCACCCATGCAGCACGCTCATCTGATGGATGCGCTGCATGGTCTCGGCCACCCATACATCACCACCTTCACGCTGAAAGAAGAATGGCGCGCGCTCGACGCGATCGGGCGCCAGCTGATTCATGGTGGATGACTCGTACAGGCGACCGTTGAGCATGGTGTAGGCCACGTTCTCGCTCAGGCGCAGATCGCTCAGCACATCCCCATCGACCACGAACAGATCGGCCAGCTTGCCGACTTCGATCGAGCCGATGTCGGCATCCATGCCAAAGTAGCGCGCCCCGTCGATGGTGCCGCCGCGCAGCGCTTCCCAGGGCGTGAAACCACCCTGCTCCATCATCCACATCTCCCAGTGCGCGGCAAGCCCCGCCAGCTGGCCGTGAGCACCGATCACCACCGGCACGCCCAAGTCGTTGAGCGCCTTGGCTCCCTTGGCCACGGCGATGTGGTTGTAGTGCTCATCCGGGGCGGTCGGCCGGCGGATCGAGCGCGGATAGAGCAAAAAGCGCGGCACGAACTGCAGCAGGCGCTCGTTGCGCCAGACCTCGGTGCGGTCATACCAGTACTCCTCGCCCATCAAGCCGCCGTAGGCGACACCGAAGGTCGGCGAGTAGACCACCTCGGTCTGGCTCCAGAACTGCTTGATGTCGTCGTACATCGTATGGATGGACAGGGCGTGCTCCATGCCGGTGTGGCCGTCGACGATCTGGTTCAGGTTCTGCTCCAGGCGCATGCCGCCCTCAGGCACGACCATGATGTCGAGCTCGTGGCCGGCCTTGATCACCTGCTGGCGCTGGTCGCGGCGGTTGTAGTTGTAGCTCTTGACCGAGATCGCGCCCAGCTCCTTGTGCCGGCGGACGTGGAACTCGGCGTCCTCGTAGCTGTTGATGCGGGCGGTCGCGCCCGGCGCCAGGGCGCCGTACAGAATGCGGCCGGTGGAGTACAGGCGCGGCGCGATGACCTTGCCGGCGCGCTGCAGCTCGGCCATGGAGAAGATGCCGTTGTTGTCGTTGGACGGGTCGTGCGTGGTGGTCACGCCAAAGGCCACGTTGGCGATCTGTGCCCAATTCTGCTGCGGAGTCAACTGCTGGTTGCTCATCGGCCCGTGGGCGTGGGCGTCGACGAGGCCCGGCAGGACGGTCTTGCCGTCCAGATCGAAAACCTCGAAGCCCGACGGAATCTCGATCTCGTCACGAGCGCCCACGGCGCGGATCCGATGGCCCTCGACCAGGATCACGCCGTCCTCGATGACCTCCTGTTCTTCCTGCGCGTTGCGCATGGTGACCACGCGCCCGCCGACCAGGGCAATGCGGCCGTTGTGGCGGTCGCTCTCCACTTCGAAGGTCAGGTTGCGGCCTTCGGTTTCCGGCTCCGGCAACTCCTCGGGCGAGCCTTCCAGAAAAGCGAAGGCGTCACGCAAAGACCGCTGGTACAACATAGCCCCATGCGACCAGCCCAGGGTCGAGCTGTCGGCCGAAAAATGCAGGTTCTCGCCGCCACGGGCCGAGACCTGGCGCACCGGGAAGGCACGCGTGCCGGAGTTGAGGTTGACCGGCTGGCCGGCGGCGAAGAACGGAGCGATAAAGGCATTGAAGTGCTCGGCAAAAGCCACCCAGCGGCCGTCGGGCGAGACCTTGAACTCGGTGACCCAATCGCCCCTCAGGTGCTCGCGATGGTCGAAGCCGTCCAGGTTGACGCTGTTGAGCGTCAGCACCGTGCCCTCGCCGCGCTGGGTGAACAGCACGCGCTGGCCGTCGGCCGAGAACTGCGGGTTGACGCCGCGATCCAGCACCCGCACCGGCTCACCACCCGAAGTCGACACGCGGTACAAACCCGGACGCTCAGACCAGTTCGGCGAAGTCAGGAAACCGCCTGTGGTCTTGCGAAACACCACCTGGCTCCCGTCGGTGGAGAAGCTGGGCTCGACGTAGTGGCCGGGCTCGGTGGTCAACGTGCGGCCACGACCGCGCCCGACCGGGTGGGTGCGTACTTGACCCAGCGCCTCGTCATCCCAGGTCACATAGACCACCTGGCTGCCGTCGGCCGAGAAGGCCGGATGAAATTCCCAGTGGTCGGTCTGGCTGGTCAGGCGGCGATGGGTGCCGCGCTCCAGATCGTGCAGCCATAGATAGCCCAGGGCCTGGAAGATGGCGTGGCGACCGTCGGGGCTTTTCTGGGTCCAGCGCGCCATGCGGATCGGGAAAGTGTCGGGCGAGACTTCAACCGTGCGCCGCAGGGCCGGCTGGATCTGCTTGTCAACCTGAACGTGCACCACGATCTCGCGGTGCGAGCCGTCGGTGCCGATGCGGTGAAACTTGCCCGCGCTCCAGATCACCAGCGAGTTGCCGTCGGGGTGCCAGGAAAACGCCGGGAAATTGCCCATGTCGCCCGAGGTTTCCTGCTTGTCGCGATCCAGCCGGTCGAACAGGGTACGCTCGATGCCGGAGTTCAGGTCGCGCACGACCAGGCGCGAAGACAGGCTGTGCGGATTGCGGCGCACGAAGGCCAGCTGCTTGCCGTCGGGTGAGAGCACCGGTCGCACCGCACCCCCGGGTCCGCCGGCCACGGTCTGCACTTCACCGGATTCGAGGTCCAGCCGGCGCACGGCGAAGATGCCCTTGATGGCGTCGCGGTTGTATTCCCAGACCCGGCCCGGGGTGATGTCCTGGCTGAAATACAGGTGCTTGCCGTCGGGCGAGAAGAAGGGCTCGGCGATGTTTTTCTGCGACTGCGGTCCGTGCAGGCGCTCAACCAGCTCCACCCCGCCGCCGCCGGCGCGGTGGTACATCCAGATCGCGCCGGCCGGAATCGAGCGCTGCGAGACATAGCCCTTGCGCGCGGCAATGTAGTCACCGTCCGGCGACCAGGCCGGGTTATGCAGCAGGTGATCGCGCTCGCGGCTGACCTGGCTTAAATTCTCGCCATCGGCATCCATGATCCAGATGTTCTCCGCCCCGTCGCGGTCGGAAATGAAGGCGATATGCCGGCCATCTGGGCTGTAGCGCGGCTGGAAGTTCCAGGCGATGTCGTCGGTCAAGGCCTCGGCCTCACCGCCGTCGATACCGACGCGGTAGATATCCCCGAGCATGTGAAACACCAGGTGCTGGCCGTCCGGACTGATGGTGACATCCGACCAGGTCACCTCGCGGGTGTCGATGCGGATCGTCTGCCACTCGCCCGGCGGCTCGGTCACCGACCAGCCCGGGTCAGCATTCCCATTCTCATCGGCCACGGCCATCATTGCCACTGCGCTCAGCAACAGGGTGAAATATGTGATTAATCGCATGGTTGGTGTCCGTTTTCTGGTTTTGTTGGCCTCACGCAGAGAAGCGGAGGCACAGAGAGCGCAGAGGAACGAGGGTAAAGAACTGGAAAAGCGCGCAAGCATGGATCAAGGCAGTAAAAGCAAGCCATGGAGAAAAGCAAAACTCTTCTTTTCTCTGCGTTCCCCGCGCCTCTGCGTGAGGCTTTTCTGCATTAAACAGAAGCACTGAATTCACTTCAGCTCGTTGGCCACGCCGTGCGGCACGTGGCCGGTGGCGACTTCCTGGCTGGCGGTGCTGCAGTGCATTTGCTGGTCGTCGAAGAAGATGTCGGCGCCGAAGGCGCGTAAAAAAGGCGCTTTGGGCCG
>SLJA01000292.1 GCA_007135355.1 Wenzhouxiangella sp. | reverse complement strand
TCGCCGCGACAGGCGCAGGCGGCGCCGCAGTAGCCCGGGCGTTCCAGGGCGTCCTTGTCGGGCGACTCACCCATGCAGGCCACCCAGGCCCGCTGCACGCCAAACCAGCCCAGGGCCAGGGCCACCAGCAATGCCGGTCCGACCCAGATCTGGCTCATGCCGACGCTCCCATGCCGGCAAAACCCATGAAGGCCAGCGACAGAATGCCGGCCAGCACCAGCGTAATGGCCATGCCCTGGGCCACGTCAGGCACATCGACCAGGCGCAGGCGCTCGCGGATACCGGCCATCAGCACCAGCGCCAGGGTAAACCCCATACCGGCGCCGAAGGCAAACACCAGGCCTTCCAGCAGACCGTATTCACGCTGGGTCTGGAACAGGGCCACGGCCAGAATGGCGCAGTTGGTGGTGATCAGCGGCAGGAAAATGCCGAGCTGCTTGAACAGTGCCGGGCTGGTCTTGCGCACGAACATCTCGACCAGCTGCACCGAAGAGGCAATCACCACGATGTAGCTGATCAAGGACAGGTACTCGGCGCCGATCATGCCCAGCAGACGGTTGATGCCAAAGGCGCACAGCGAGGCCACCAGCATCACGAAGGTGACCGCAAGGCCCATGCGGCCGGCGCTGTCGAGCTTGGCCGAAACGCCAAGAAACGGGCAGATGCCGAGAAAGTAGGCCAGCACGAAGTTGTTGACCAGAGCGGCATTCAGGAAAACACCCCACAGTTCCTGGGTCATGCCGGCACCTCCCGCCAACGCTTGAGGCTGCGATCAAGCAGGGTGAAGCCGATGACCAGCGCGGCCAGGGTGAAAAACCCGCCGCCGGGCAGTTGCATGACCTGCCAGGGTTCGAAGCGATCCGGCATCACCTGGGCCCCGAACAGCGTGCCCCGGCCCAGCAGTTCACGCAGGCTGCCCAGGGTAACCAGGCCCAGCATGAAACCGGCGCCCATGCCGATGGCATCGAGGGCGGCCACCGAGATCGGCTGGCGCGAGGCCATGATCTCAATGCGGCTCAGGATCATGCAGTTGACCACGATCAGCGGCAGAAACGCGCCCAGGGCCTGGTGCAGTTCCAGCGCGAAGGCTTCTACCGCCATGTCGGTCAGGGTGACAAAAGTGGCAATCACCAGCACGAAACAGGCCAGCCGGACCTGGCGCGGGATGATGCCGCGAATGGTCGAGATGACGATGGCCGAGGACAGCAGCACGAAGGTCGTGGCCAGACTCATGGTCAGGGCGTTGACGCCGGTGTTGCTGACCGCCAGCACCGGGCACATGCCCAGCGCCTGCACCAGGATGGGATTCTCGCGCCAGAACCCCAAGCGCAGCCGCTCAACGCCATCTTCGCGCTCGCTGATCATTCCGGCGTCAGCCACGATCGCCTCCGGACAATTCGTCGAACTCCGCTTTCAGGATGGGCAGCCAGTCGGCCAGGCTGGAGCTGATGATGCGCGTTACCGAGACCACCGAAACCGTCGCGCCGCTGATCGCATCAACCTCGCCCTGTTCGTGGTTGGCGTTGCTGCGCACACGCAGATTGCGCAGGTTTTGCTCGCCATCGAAGGGCAGATGAATGCGGGTGAAAGTGTCAACCCAATCCTTGTCGTCGACGATGACCGAGCCCAGGCCCGGGGTCTCGCGCGAGGCCACCACGCGCATGCCGGTCAGGCGTCCAGCCGCGGGATCAACGCCGTAGACCAGCTGGATGACATCGGCATAGCCCATGCCGCTGCCGACGACGGCCGCACCCACGATGTGACCACCTTCGTCCAGGCCGATGAACAACTCGGGCGTATCGTCGTCACCCATCGGGCGCAGGCCGCCGTCAGCCGAGCGTACATAAATGCGATAGCTGGCCGCCCCCGGCATGACTTCCAGCGCGGCATCGCCGAGCAGACCACCACGTTGGGCCATGACCATGGGGCGGGTCCATTCGTGCACCAGGGCAATGGCCAGGCCGGCGCTCAAGGCGATGGCGACCAGGACGCCCTGGATGCGCAGTACCGATGCCAGGCCGCTGCCGCCGCGTTGTTCGGTCATTCTTCCACTCCTTCAGACAGGGGTTTTGGCCGCGTCCAGCGATCGATGTGCGGGGTCAAGGCGCTGCCCAGCAGCAGTGCGTACATCACCCCCTCGGCCTGGCCGCTGAACTGACGGATGACCACCACCAGCAGGCCGATGGCCAGGCCATACAGCCAGGCGCCGCGGCGGGTGGTCGGCGAAATGCCCGGGTCGGTGGCCAGGAACCAGGCCCCCAGCATGAGCGCGCCACTGCCCAGGGCGGTCATCATGGCTGGAAAGCGTTCGGGGTCGATGGCATGCAGCACGGCACTGAACAACGCCACCGAGCCGAGCAAGGCGGCCGGTATGCGCCAGTCGATCACCCGTCGATAGACCAGGTACAAACCGCCTAGCAGCAACAGCAGCGCACTGGTCTCGCCGACCGAACCCGAGACCGTCCCCAACCACAGACTGAGCAGCGGCTCGCCGGCCTCGCCGGCCTTGAGCGCACTCAGCGGCGTTGCTCCACTGATGCCGTCATAAGGCGCGTCGGGGGTGAGGAACGGCAGCGCCAGACTGGTTGCCGGCAGTTCGGTAGCGCGCCCGGCGGCCAGCGGCGCAACCCAGGCCTGGGCCATGGCCGAAGGAAAGGCAGCCTGCAGGAACACCCGCCCGACCAGCACCGGATGAAAGGCCGGCCCGCCCAGGCCACCAAACAAGTGCTTGCCCACCGCTACGGCGACGAAGGCGCCAAAGGCTACCATCCACAACGGCAAGGCCGGCGGCAGACTCAAACCCAGCAACAGACCGGTCAGTATGGCCGAGCCGTCACCCAGAGCCGAACGCGGACCACACACGCGCTCGGCCAGCAGACAGGCCAGGATGGCCACCGCCACCGTGGCCAGCGCGGCCAGGCCAAACAGGAACACGGCAAACACGCTGACCGGCAACAGCGCGATCACGCTGTGCAGCATCAGCCGCGGCACAGCGCTGTCGGCATGCAGGTGGGGCGCGCCGCGCAGGCTGAGCAGATGGCTTGACGGCATCATGCCGGTACCTCCTCGCCGGCCAGACGCTGCAGCCGACGCTGCTGCAGCCTGGCGGCACGAAACATCTGCACCAGCGGAATATGCGAGGGGCAGACATAGGAGCAACAGCCGCACTCGATGCAGCGGTCCAGGTACCAGTCGGTGAACATGGCTTCGTTTTCGCCGCGCCGGGCCAGCAGACCCAACTCGGCCGGATGCAGCTGCACCGGGCAGGCGGTCACGCAGTCGCCGCAGCGGATGCAGGCCATGGGCTCGGGAACCCCGGCAGCGCTGCCCGCGGCCACGGCAACCAGCCCGGTGGTGGCCTTGACAATGGGCCGCTCCAGCCCGGCCACGGCCTTTCCGCGCATGGGCCCGCCGAGCAGGACGCGCTCCACATCGCCCCGGGCACCGGCTTCGGCCAGGGCAAAGGCAATCGGCGTGCCGAGGGGAACCCGGTAGTTGCCGGGCTTGTCCAGGCCATCACCACTGAGCGTGAGCAACTGGTCGGTCATGACCCAGCCCCGACTCAGCAACCGGCCGATCTCGGCGATCGTGGCCAGACTGAACACCACCGCTTCGGCCCGGTTGAGGTCCGCACCATTGCTGGCCAGGCTACGCAGCAGCAGCCCCGCGGCCCCTTGCGGGTAGCGCGGCGGCAGCACGCGCAACGTCAGGCCACAGTCAGCGCCGACGGTCTGGACCAGCTTGCCGGCCGCCTCGCCATCGTGGCTTTCCACGGCCAGCAGCGAGCGTTCTGTCTGCAGCACCCGCAAGACCATGCGCAAACCCTGGATCACATCAGGGCCATGCCGAAGCAGCAAGGCGGGCACCCGAGCCTGCCCGGGCTCGCCTTCTATGCCGTTGATCACGACCACTCGCGCGCCGCCGGCACGCGCACGCACCAGGCGCTCATGGGTGGATCCGGCCTCGCCGCCCAAGCCGACCAGACCGGCGTCGCCAATCGCCCGCAGCAACTCATCCGGGCTGCAGCGGGCCGGGTCGAGTGGCCTGCCGGTAATTTCTTCCTGGGTATCTCCGGCCGCCGGCGCCAGTTCGATCACGCCCACCGCGGCGCCGTCACCATCGGGCTGGGCGCTGATGCGAACCACCCGACCGGTGGCCGGTGCGTGCAGCGGCACGGCCGTGTCCGCCTCGGCGCGCGCCAGCAACTGCCCGCGCATGACCTCATCACCGGGCTGCACCACGGCCACCGATGCGGCCCCGGCGTGCTGGCGCAAGGGCAGACGCAACAGCGACGCGAAGGCCATCTGCCGGATCAACGCATCGCTGTCGTGGCGCTCGACCGCGGGCAGCCTGACACCGCCTGGAAATGCTGGACGCAATCCAAACATGGCTCGGGCTCAGTTGAACTTCTCGCCACGGACAATCCAGCGATCGATGCCGGGGGCGCTGCGATCGCGTGGCAATCCGGGGTGGATGATTTCCTCCTTGCAGCGCTCGGCGGCCTTGACCAGGTCACTGTAGGGTCCGCCGTTCGGGTCCTTGATTTCCGCCTTGCCCTCGCTGTTGTAGGCGAAGATGCGCGAATTGATCAGCGTGCATTCATCGCAGGCCGAACATTGCGGGGTATCGATCCACGGTGCCACGTAGTCCGAATCCGCTGCCGGCGCGCTGGGCGCGGCCGGCTTGGCTGCCGCCGGCATCGCCGGTGCAGCCACCGCGGCCGTTCCGTTGCCCGCACCCTCGTCGCCGGCCAGGCGCAGCAGCGACTCGCTCAAACGCCCGATCAGTTCGGCCCGAACCTCTTCAACCAGTGCCTCGCGATCGGTCGGCGGCGTTGCCGCCGGCTCGGCCAGTTCTTGCAGCAGGCGCCAGAAGTCGCGGCGGTCCTCACACGAGGCCACCAGGTCGGCCGAGACCAGCAAGCGACCGGGCTCGCCATCGGGCAGCAGATGCCAGATGTAGGGGAAGCGGTCTGCGCGCTCATCGGCATCCAGGTCCAGGTACTCGGCCAGCGGCACCATGCCATCGTGCCAGGCCTCCTTGGGAACCGCCCGGAAGTGCTTGCGGAAGCGGCCCTCGGTGGCGGCGAAATCGGCAAAAGTCAAGGGCAGTTCCAACTCGCGCTCAACGCCATGACGGCGGTAGCGCAGCTTGTAGTTGGGCCAGTCGGTATCCGGCGCCGGGTTGCCGCTCAGGTCCAGGCAATCACGCAGGTTGGGGCCGCGGCCGGGCATGTAGCGCAGCAGCGGATAGGCGCGCGACTCGATCGCCATCTTGGCCTGGGTGTAGCCGGCGTCGTCGGCGATGCCATGCTCGGGCTGGCACGAGGTGTAGCAGTTGAACACCGCCGGGACGCGGCTGGTCAGGCCCTCAATGAAGCCCTCGATCATGTGGCTGGGCTGGGCGATGGTGCTCTGCAGGACATAGCTGGTGCGATGGGCAATCGCCAACAAACCCATCTCCTTGCGGATTTCCTGCTTGCCCTGAGCCGCGGCACCAAAGGTGGCCATATCCGACACCTGGCCGAAGTAGCCCGAGGTGCAGGCCTGGCCGCCGGTGTTGGAATAGACCTGGGTATCAAGCACCAGCACCTTGATCGGCTTGCCCGACATCAGCACCCGTGACAGATTCTGGAAACCGATGTCGTACATGGCGCCGTCGCCGCCGATGGTCACCACCGGCGGACACAGCGCGTACTCCTCGTCGGAGAAGCTGCGCCAGTCGAAGTGCTCCAAGGCCTCGCGGTCGGCGGCACTGGCCTGCTCTCCGGCCAGTTCCAGCTCGGCCTCGCGCACGGCACGGAAGCCCTCGGCCATCTTGGTCATGTGGCCTTCGAACACGCCCATGGCCAGCGAGGGGCTGTCCTGGAACAAATGGTTGGCCCAGGGGAAGGGATAGGGGTTGTA
>SLJA01000194.1 GCA_007135355.1 Wenzhouxiangella sp. | reverse complement strand
CGGTCATTGCAGAAGCCTGCCATTTGTTGCGACGAATGCACAACGGGCCTGAGCGGCTGCTGGCCCTGATGGAGCGCGGCGCGATTCAAATCGACTTTTCCCTGGCGGCCGAACAAAGCGCAGTGAACGCACTCTACAAACGCTATCGCGACCGCGCGACCTCATTGGCGGACATGTGCCTGGTGCGGATGACTGAACTGCATGATGCCTGCCTCGTGCTGACGCTGGATACTGATTTCCACATCTACCGTCGACTCGGCCGCCGTACCATCCCCGTTCTTCATCCGGACAGCCGCTAAAGCAAACCCCACATCATGGCCATTGATATCCACAAAAAGCACAACAAGACCGTCAAGGAAGCCCAGCAGATCGCCGACGACCTGGCCCAGGATCTGGCCGACAAGTTTTCCATCGCGTACCACTGGGAAGGCGACACCATCCATTTCGAGCGCTTCGGCGTGCACGGCGAAATCTCGGTCGATGAGGAAGCCGTGCACATCCAGGCCAGGCTGGGGTTTTTCCTGAGCTATCTGGAACCGCGCGTGGAGCAGGAAATCCATCGCTACCTGGACGAGCACTTCGCCTGAATTCGTCTTGCTGATGATCATTAGGACGGGACTCACGCAGAGCCGCTGAGACGCTGAGGGGCGCAGATAATCATTGACTTGGGTTCAATGATCTTCCACTCTTCATCGACTGCAGCGTGCCCAACGGCGTTCAGCTGTTTTTCTCAACGGGCTCTGCGACTCAGCGGCTCTGCGTGAGGCTTTAATGTACGACGCCGCGAACTCGGTCGACTATCCGCGACTCAGCCCCTCCAGATAGCGCCGGCCTTCCGTCATGAGTTTGACGAAGGCCGCCGGTTCGTCGGCATCGCTGGCACTGGATAGCAACTCCACCGCCTCGACCAGTGCCCGCCGGGCCATGCCACCATGCTCGTTCAGGCGCTGGATCTCGTGGTAGAGCTCGGGGTTTTCAGCGGCCACGTCGCGGGCGATGGCCAGCTGACGCTTGAAGGTCGTCGAGGAGATTCCGGCCAGCTGTTCGGCTTCGATCCCGGAACGCACCAGGGCGGTGAAGAAGGCGATGTTGAGCGCATGCGACAGGCCCAGCACCAGAGCCATCAGGCGGTCGTGCTGGGCTAGCGGCACCTCGACCACTTCGGCCATGGTGTCGACGAACAGTGCGCCAGCCTCGGCCACAGCCTGATCGGAGCCGGTGTTCATGAGCAGCACGTGCCTTCCGGACAAGAGCTGAGTGTCGGGCCCGAACATCGGGTGCACGGAACAAAGCTTGAGGCCATCGGCCGTCGCGGCACGCAGCGCCGGAATCAAGGGCGACTTGATCGAACCCACGTCGAACACCAGGCCGGGCACGTGGCGCTCGGCCAGTTCAGCAAGAATCCCGGCCGAGATCGCCGGCGGCGTCGAGACCACGATCAGGGCGGCGTCCAGATTGGCATCCTGCCAACGGCGCCAACTGCGCGGCGGATCATCCGCGGCTGCCGGATCGGCGATGCTGACCACATAGCCTTGCGAGTCCAGGAAACCGACCAGCCAGCCGCCCATCAGGCCGGCGCCGCCGATCACCAGGGCGGTGCGTCCTTCGCCGCGGCCGGCGGCACGCACGCGGTCCTGCTCCTGACGAGTCAGCGAGGCCTCGATCAGGCGTTTGAGCAGGTCTTCGGCAACGTCCGGGTCCAGCCCGGTATCGGTTGCTCGTGCACGCACCCGGTCCAACACCTCGCGCTCGCGCCGAAAGTCCCTGAGCTGGCGACCCACGCCCTGTTTGATGCGGCCGATTTCGGCCACGATCTGCTGACGCCGCGCGGCCAGGTCGACCAAGCCGGCGTCGACCTGGTCCAGTTCGTCGCGCAGGGCCTGCAGCGCGGGATCAATCGGGTCGGCGGCACGCATCAGGCCCGACTCATGAACTCGCCGGTTTCGGTATTGACCTTGATCTTTTCGCCCGGCGTGATGTAATCCGGCACCATCACATCAACCCCGGTCTCCACCCTGGCCGGCTTGGCCGAGCGCGAGGCCGTCGCGCCCTTCATCACTGGCGCGGTGTCAGTCACTTCGAGGATCACCGACTGCGGCAGCTGGATGGCCACCGGCTGCTCGCCGATGATCAACACGTAGATGCTGTCCTGCCCTTCCAGCAAATAGCCCGCCGCGTCACCAACGTCGGCTTCCGACAACACGTACTGACTGAAGTCCTCGCTGTCCATGAACACAAAGCCGTCGGCGTCGCGGTAGGAGTATTCGCAAAGTCGACGGGTCAGGTCAGCCTCTTTCAGGCTGTCATCGCCCTTGAAGCTGAACTCACGACGCTCGCCGCCGGGAATGGCCTCGAGCTTGAAGCGATAAATCGTGCCACCGCCGCGCGCGGTGGGTGCGGAACGATCGAGCTGGCGCACGGCATACACCGTACCCTCGTGCTCGACCACCTGGCCGCGCTTGATCTCGTTGACTTTTGGCATGCTGATGAGTCCGCCGGTCCGGGCCGGTTGTGGAAGAGAGAAGCGGAATTATAGGCAAATGACCGGCACTCATCCGCTATTCTTCCGCCTCATGAATGCTTCCAAGACGCCTTCGACCCACCGCACCCTGGTCCGCAGTTTCTGGGTCAGCCTGATCGCTGTGATTGCTTTGTTCGCCGCCGTCTGGATGGGCGGACGCTACTGGATGGCAGCCTCGCTGATGCCCTACGAGGGCCGCGTCGTACTGGCCGAACTGGGCGCTGAAGTCGAGATTCTGTTCGACAGCCGGGGTATTCCGCGCATTTATGCCGCCAGCGACGCCGATGCCATGCATGCGTTAGGCTGGTTGCACGCGGGTGAACGCCTGTTCCAGATGGAGCTGATCCGCCGCTTGGCCGGCGGCGAGCTGGCCGAACTGGTCGGGCCCGCGGCGCTGGAGCTGGACATCGTCCACCGCGGCTTCGGTTTTGCCCGCCGGGTGCAGGAAGACCCGCCGCCGCTGGATGCCGACACCCGCCGTCTGCTCGAGACCTATGTCGCCGGCATCAACGCGCGCATCGAGTCCGGTCAGCGCCTGCCGCCGGAGTTCGTGCTGCTGCGCCATCAGCCGCGTCCATGGACCGTAGACGACGTGCTGGCGATTGCCTACTACCAGACCTTTTTCCCGCTGACCCTGGTCCAGCAGATCCGCGACGCCTTCGGCGCCATCACTGATAGCTTCGGGCCCGAGGCCGGCGACTGGCTGCATACCCTGACCGACTGGGGCCTGCCCAGCGTGCCGCGCTTAATGATGACCGAGGCCTCCAACACTTGGGTGGTCGCACCCGAACGCTCGGCCTCGGGTTACGCCCTGCACGCATCCGACCCGCACCTGGAGTTCGATATCGCGCCGGGCCTGTGGTATGCGGCCGGCATTCACAGCGCGGAGGGCTTGAATGTCGTCGGTGTGACCGCACCCGGCCTGCCCTTTGTCGCCATGGGCCACAACGGCCAGATTGCCTGGGCCTTCACCGTCGCCCCCGTTGACCTGTTCGACCTGTACCGCGTGGAGCGCGACCCTGAAGACCCCATGCGGGTGCGCGGCCCGGATGGCTGGCTGCCGGTTATCGAACGCGAGGAGGCTTTTTTCATCCGCGACCGCGACCATCCACGCCTCGAAAACTTCCAGTACACCGCGCTGGGCAAGGTGGTCGAGGCCAGCGAGACCGAACTGCTGGTGCTGCGCTGGGCCGGTTTCGAGCAACCCATAGCGCCGCTGCTGCATTCGGGCTTGGGGATCAACCGCGCGCAGGACTTCGATCGGTTCCGACACGCGGCGACGGACATGGGCGCGCTGTCGGTCAACTGGAGCTATTCCGACCGCAACGGCAATATCGGCTATGTGCAATCCACGCCCGTTCCGGTGCGCCCCCATCGAGACTTTCACCGCGTGCTCGACGGCGCCAACCCGGATCATCAATGGCAGGGATTTCATCCGCCCGACCAACGACCCTTTGCCCTCAACCCGGAGCAGGGCTGGCTGGCCAACGCCAATAACCTGGCCGCCGCCGACTGGGACTTCCCCCTGCCCGGCTTTTACTACCAGGACCGCATCCGCCGCGCCGCTGCCCTGCTGGAATCGCAAGACCGCTTCGATCAGTCCGACATGCTGCGCTTCCAGCTCGACCAGACTTCGGATCGAGCGCTGAGCTGGAAGGACTGGCTGGCCGACACCGCCGAAGCTTCCGGCCGCACGCTGATCGCCGATGACCTCAGGCGCTGGAACGGCGAGATGGATCCGTTCTCCGACGTCGCCGGCCTGTTCGCGCGCTGGTGGGGCTTTCTGCCGCGCGCGCTGTTCGAATCCGACGATCCGACCCGGCCGGACTGGCGCCAGCTGCGCTCGGTGATGGACAGCTGGCTGCACCAGTACGCAGATTTTCCTGAACTGGCCGTGCGCGATCGCGACGAGGCGGCGCTGATGGCGCTGGACGATGCCCTGCGCGCCGGTGCCCGGCCCTTGGGCTTTATCCAGACCCTGCATATCCGCCATCCGCTGGCCGAAGCCGGCCTGCTGGACCGGCTGCTGGGCCTGAGCCGCGGCCCGTTTCCCTTTGGCGGCGACGCCTCCAGCCTGAACGCCAACTTCGCCCAGTTCAGCACCGAGACCGCCACCTGGCGCTCGCGCGCCGGCGCCTCGATGCGCTACAGCCTCGACTGGGCCGACCCGGATACCTTCACCCTGAACCTGGCTCTGGGCCAGTCCGGCAACCCCTTCAGCCCGCACTTCGACAGCTTCTTGTTCGATTTCTTGAGCGGCGATCCCTGGACCGTGGCGTGGAACCCTGAGCTGGTTCGTGAGCAGGCCGCCAGCCGACTGGTCCTTGCGCCTTAAACCTTAAACCTTAAACCTTGAAGCTTCAGACTTCGCAACATGACGACCAGCGACCACCGCCTCGATCCCCTGCCGCCGCCGCCCGCCTACTTCCGCTGGGTGGTACTGCTGTTCATCAGCCTGGCGATGTTCGGCAACTACTACGTCTACGACTCGCTCGGGCCGGTCATCGACCTGATGCGCGAGCAGCTGGGTTTTTCCTACCAGCAGATCGGCTGGCTGTCGACCGGCTACAACCTCGCCGCGCTGACCATCCTGCTGGCCGGCGGCGTGATGATCGACCGCTTCGGCACCAAGCGCGCCATTTTCATCTTTTCGCTGGTGTGCCTGGCCGCAGCCGCGCTGACCGCGCTCACACCGCGCTACGAGACCATTCTGGCCGGCCGCGTACTGCTGGGCTTAGGGTCGGAGCCCCTGATCGTCGCCGCCACCACGGCAATTGCCAAGTGGTTCAAGGGCAAGGAGCTGAGCTTCGCCTTCGGGCTCAATTTGTCGATCTCGCGCTTCGGCTCGACCAGCGCCGACTGGTCCACCGGCTTCGCCGCCCCGCTGTACAGCAACTGGCAGGACCCGCTGTGGCTGGCCACGGGTATCGGCGGCATCATGGTGACCGCCGCGGTGCTGTACTGGATGATGGAGCGCCGCGCCGAGCAGAACTACCAGCTTGGTCCGGTCGGCGAGCACGAGAAGCTGAAGATTCGGGACTTGTTTTCCTTCACCCCGTCTTACTGGTATGTGGTTGCGCTGTGCGTGGTGTTCTACGCCACGGTGTTCCCCTTCCGCACCTTCGCCATCAACTATTTCCAGCAGGCTCACGGCCTGGAGCGCCAGGCGGCCGGTCTGTTGTCCAGCCTGCTGCCGCTGGCGGCCATGTTCATCACCCCGATCTTCGGTCTGTGGGTGGACCGCATCGGCAAGCGCTCCTTCTTCATGGCGGCCGGTTCGCTGGTGATGCTGCCGCTGTTCCTGATCGTCACCTATGCCCCACCCGGCCCCGAAGTCACCCTGACCGTGCCCTTCGTCGGCTCCGGCCAGGTGCCGCTGACGCTGCTGATCGTGATGCTGTTGCTGGGCGCGGTTTTCGCGCTGATCCCGGCCGTGATGTGGCCGTCGGTGGCCTATATCGTCGATGAGCGCCG
>SLJA01000291.1 GCA_007135355.1 Wenzhouxiangella sp. | reverse complement strand
GGCCGGCGAACAGGGCGCGCGCGCGGGCGATGTTGTTGCCGCCGAAGCGCTGCTCGCCGAAGCCGTTCGGGGCGCCATGATCACGGAGCTGGACCAGACGCCGCTCAAGCTGTTCACGATCGGCATCCAGTTCGCGCACGGTCAAACCAAAGCGGTTGCCCTTGAGCCGACCGCGCTGGATCTTGCGCACCGAGCGCTCCGCCGCAAGGAGACTCACGCCCGGCAACGTCCACCGAGACCAGTCCGGGTCGGCCTGGCCGGCCAGATGCATGGAGAAATACTGGCGCGTGATCGCGTTGCGGTCCTTCAAGCCGGCGAAGCTGACCTCGCGCGGGTGCAGCCCGGCTGCTTTGGCCAGCATCGAGGCGACATCGACCGTGTTCTGCTCGCGCTTCTCGATCCATAGCCACAAGTGCTCGCCGTCGCCGGAGGGCTGGTGACCGAGGATTTCCTCGACCTCGAAGTCTTCCGGCCGGGCGCGGATTACCCCGCGTCCGGCCGGACCGCCCCAGGCATACAGTTCACTCAAGGCTTGGTTATTCCTCGATGCGCCACAGAACGGTCGACCAGGCGAAGCCTTCGCTGTCGCGGCGATTGTAGCGGGCCCGGATCTGATAGGTGTTGCCGGCCTCGACCTCGAGCTCGATGGTCAGCGCCTCGCGCCGGGTCGCTGGGTCGGCGCGCCGCCAGCGCGGCATGTCCGCCGGGCTGCGCGGAAAGGACAGGCCGCGCGGGATATCGACCAGCACCCGGAACTCGTAGCGACCGGGTTCCAGCCACAGGGTCTGGCGCGGCTGGATGTTGCGCCCGTTGATCTCGACGATACGGACCGGAAAGATATCCTCGGTCACCTTGCCCGGAGCGCCATTGATCTGCGCGGCGTGCGGACCCGGGTTCGTGGTGGGGAGACGCTGGGCGTCGACCGGCATGGCCAGAACCAGAGCCAGCGCGGCCAGCGCGATGTGGAAATGACGGAATTTCATGATGTTCTCCTCGGCCTGCGGCCTGATCAATTTGCGCGTCCAGAATGCCCCCGGGTGCCCAAAGAAACCATGGAGCCGGCATGAGATCAACCTGAAATTTCCCTGAAACCGGCCTTCCCTGAACCCCGAACCCTGAACCCTGAACCCTTGAAACCTTCATTCCCACCCCTCCACCAAGGAATCCACCAACACCCTGGCCAATTCCGCAACCGGCGGCATCTCGTCCTGCTCGTGCTCGACCTGGTGTGACCACAGGATGCGGCCGCCCGGCATGTCCAGCAGGCGGCCCGAGATGCTGACCCGACCCGCGTCGAACACCACGCTGCCTTCGATCAGAAGATCGACCCCTAAATCTTCGGCCACTGCCGCGGCCAGGTCATCGCGGCCCTGGTAGGGTGCAAGCGAGGCGCGACCGATCAGCACCACGCCCTCCAGTTGACGCTCCCACAGCTGGGCCAGCACCCGATCGGCCAGCAGCAGGTCAAGCTGGCGCGGGTCGTCGATCGCCTCACCGAACTGGGCGAACGGCAACACGGCCAGCGCCCGCTCGGTCGACTCAGGCGTCGACTCAGCCGTGGGCTCGGGCGCCTGACGCAGGCTGAACAAGCCGGCCATCAGCAACACCACCAGGGCGAGCGTCAGCCCGAGCAGGCGCTTGCGGCCGGCCGGGGAGAACCCCGCGCGCGGCGCCTGTCCGCTGGGCCCATGCCGCACCGCGCTGTTGAGTCGGTAGCCGCGCCGGGGCACCGTTTCGACCAGGTCGGCCGGCGCCTCCAGGCGCTTGAGCTCGGCCCTGAGCTCGCGCAAGATCGCAGCCAGGCCGGACTCGAAGTCGATTACCGTCCCCTCGTCCCAGACCGTGCGGTAAAGCCGCTCGCGGTCGATCAGCGTCTGCGGCTGCGTCACAAAAGCGAGCAACAGGCGGGCGACTTGCGGGCGCAGCTGGGTGGAGGCCGCGCCGTCGATGCGGACGAGACGGCCATCGGCCGGGTCGAAGCGCAAGCCGGCAAACTCATAGACCGCTGAGCTCAAGGCTGGCGCTCCAGCACCCGCGGGTCAACGATCAGAAAGAATTCTTCGTCTTCGCGAATCAGGCCCAGCTCGGAGCGCGCCCGCTCTTCCAGCGCTTCGAGACCGCCGCGCAGGTCATCCACCTCGGCGGCAAGGGCGTCGTTCCGCGCGTGCAGACGGGCGTTTTCGTCGACTTGCTCCTGCAACTGAGAGCGCAGTTCGCGCACCTCGCGCAGCTCGCCCCACAGGCGCACCTGGGCCGCGATCAACAGGATCAGCAAAAGCAGGAGCATCAGGCGCACCGTCCCGCGCTCCGTCTCAGTCCGTCAGCAGGCGCCGCATGACGCCCTCGTAGAGCCGCGGCAAACGCTCCAGGTCCGACACCGCGACATGCTCGTCGACCTGGTGGATGCTTTGATTGACCGGCCCCAGCTCGACCACACTGACCCCCAGTGGACCGAGAAAGCGTCCGTCCGAAGTACCGCCGCCGGTGTTGGCCACCGGGTCCAGTTCGAGCTGCTCGCGGCAGGTGTCAATAACCGCCTCGGGCAAGGCGCCGCGGGCCGGACCGAAGGGCTGGCCGGAAATGCGCCATTCCAGCTCCCAGGCGCCCGGATCATGTTGTGCAATCAGGGACTCGATTCGGGTTTTGAGCTGTTCGGCCGGGCTGTTGGGGTTGTTACGGAGGTTGAACCAGACCTCCAGCGATCCCGGTGTGACATTTTCAGCGCCCTGGCCGGCGCGGACGTTGGAAATCTGCAGTTTGGTCGGCGGGAACCACTCATCGCCATCGTCAAAGTCCAGCCTGCCGAGTGCGGCCAGCAGAGGGCCTGCACGGTGAACCGGGTTATCAGCCGGATCGGCATAGGCGGTATGACCCTGTACACCGCGCACGACCAGCCTGGCCTGAATGCTGCCGCGGCGGCCGATCCGAATGACGTCACCCAGACGCTTGCTGCTGGACGGCTCGCCCACCAGGCAGTAGTCGGGCAGTTGGTCACGCGCCTGAAGCACCGGCACTACCGCCCGCACCCCGTCGACAGCCGGCCCTTCCTCGTCCGAGGTCAACAGCAGCGACACGGTGCCCGGATGCTCCGGGTGCTCGGCCAGGAAGCGCTCCAGCGCCACAACAAAAGCGGCTACCGAGCCTTTCATATCGGCCGCGCCACGGCCATACAGGCGGCCGTCGCGCACCGCGGGCTCGAAGGGGGGAGTGGTCCAGTCGGCCGGCGGACCCGGCGGGACGACATCGGTATGGCCCAGCAGCATCAGGTGCGGCGTGCCCACACCATGCACCGCCAGCAAATTGCGCACCGGGCCGGAGTCGATGAACTCGGTGTCCATGCCGGCTGCCCGCAAGCGCTCGGCGATCAGGTCCGAGCATCCGGCATCTTGCGGCGTCACGGAGGTCCGGCGGATGAGCATCATGGCCAGCGCCAGTACGTCTCCGACTGCGGCTGCGTTGTATTCTGTGTGGCTCATGACACAAGTGTACGCGCTGGATCAGAAATGCTGAGTCGGCTCAAGGCCATTTTACGACCGGCCGCCAGGACCAGGCCGATCGAGCTGGATGACGGCCTGTATGAGCGCGTCTCGGGCCGCTTCCCGGCCCTGCACCACCTTGACCACAAACAGCGTGTGCTACTCAAGACGCGCTGCCGGGAAATTCTCAACACCAAGTCATTTCAGGGCGCGGGCGATTTTGCCCCGCAAGACGACGATTGTCTGGCGGTGGCGCTGCTGGCGGCCTTGCCGGTGCTGCACCTGGGGCTGGACGGGTATCGCGATTTTCATACCTTCATCCTGTATCCGGCCCCATTCATTGCCGACATCGAGGAAGTGGATGAAGACGGACTGGTCCACAGCGGGCGCGACCTGCGCTCCGGGGAGGCCTGGGCCCGCGGACCCGTGGTGCTGGCCATGAACGATGTGTGGGATTCGGGCCAGGGTGAGGGCTTTAACGTTGTCGTCCACGAGCTCGCTCACCAACTCGACCAGCTCAACGGTGAGGCCAACGGCTTTCCGCCGCTGCACGCCGGCATGGACGCGGGGGCCTGGACACGGGCTTTCAGCGCCGGCTTCGAGCGCCTGCTCACCGAGCTGGAACAGGGCCTGGAGCCCAGCATTGATCCTTATGGCGCCGAATCCCCGGCCGAATTCTTCGCCGTGGCCTGCGAGTTCTACTTCGACGTGCCGGACTGGCTGGCAGAAAACCACTCGCAGATTCACGCCCAGCTGGCGAAGTTTTTCATGATGGATCAGAAGGATGCCTCACGCAGAGTCGCAGAGACGCAGAGGAGCGCAGAGTGATATTCAACTCTTCTTTTGCTCTGCGGCCTCTGCGCCTCAGCCCCGGCAACGTAGCCTTCGCGGTTTGCGCGTCAGCGCAAGAAGCAAAGGCAGAGTGCCGACTGGGGCGTGGCTCTGCGTGAGGCTTGTTGACTGAGCCCGCCCAGATATACTCGCAGTCATGGCCAAGGCACATCCGGAGACCTGCATGAACCCGCTCGGAAGATTGATTTTTTCCATCCTGTTGTTATCGCTGCTGGCCGCCTGCGCGGTCAATCCGGTGACCGGGGCGCGCGAGCTGAGCCTGTTCGATGAGCGCTGGGAGTTGCAGACCGGAGCGCAGCACTACGCGCCGTTGCGCCAGCAGCAGGGCGGGGACTTTGTGCTCGACCCGGAGCTGGTCGCTTATGTCCAGGAAGTCGGGCAACGGGTCGCCGCCGAGGCGCCGCGCCAGCTGCCGTATGAATTCGCCGTCATCAACAGCTCGGTGCCCAATGCCTGGGCCCTGCCCGGCGGCAAGATTTCCATCAACCGCGGCCTGTTGACCGAAATGAACTCCGAAGCGGAACTGGCCGCCGTCCTCGGCCACGAGGTGGCCCACGCCGCCGCCCGTCACAGTGCCCAACAGATGTCACGCACCACGCTGGTACAAGGCGCGGTGATCATCGGCGGTGTGGCCGTGGGTGTAGCCACCGACCGCGACGATTACGCCATGGTGGCCGTGCTCGGCGGCATGCTCGGTGCACAGCTGATCGGCATGCGGTTTTCGCGTGAAGCCGAACGCGAGGCCGACTACTTCGGGACACGCTGGATGCATGCCGCGGGCTGGAATCCCGAGGGGGCGGTATCGCTGCAGCAGTCCTTTGTGCGCCTGTCGGAAGGCCGTGATCCGGGCTTTATCCAGGGCCTGTTCGCGTCCCATCCGCCCTCGCGCGAACGCGTCGTCGCCAATCGTCGGCTGGCCGACGAACTGGGCCGCGACGGCGAGATCGGCGAGCGGCGCTATCAGCGAATGATTGCCCGCGTCAAGGCGCTGGAACCGGCCTACCAGGCTCATGATGAAGGCCGGCGGGCGCTGGCGCGGCGCGATTTCGACACCGCCCTGGCCAAGGCCGAGGAGGCCTTGGCGATCGAGGACGGCGAGGCGATTTTCCATGCGCTCAAGGGCGACGCGCTGGCCTCGAAAAACCGCCTGGCCGAGG
This sequence comes from Wenzhouxiangella sp., assembly GCA_007135355.1. GTDB lineage: Bacteria > Pseudomonadota > Gammaproteobacteria > Xanthomonadales > Wenzhouxiangellaceae > Wenzhouxiangella. Next base: position 532 of record SLJA01000291.1, on the reverse strand, counting down.
CCGAGGCGGCCTACTCCCGCGCCCTGGCGCGCGACCAGGGCTGGTTTTACCACCACTTGCGGCGCGGCATGGTGCGCGAACAGCAGCGCAACTTCAGCGGCGCCCGCGGCGATCTGGAAGCCAGCATCCAGCGCCTGCCCACCGCCCAGGGGCACTACTACCTGGGCAACGTGGAACGCGCCCAGGGCAACCGCCAGCGCGCCATCGAAAATTACCGAATTGCGGGGCAGTCGGATGACGAGGCGGGGCAGCGGGCTAGACGAGCCCTGGCCGACATGGGTGTGCGTTGAGCTTTCGCGAAGCTGGCTGACTCGGGTCTCACGCAGAGGCGCGGAGACGCAGAGAGCGCAGAGTGCCAGAGGTTTTTTAGGTGACTTTCTGCCTCTGTGCAGAAGCGCACGCAGACCGGCGCATCAGACCTTTTTTAGAATTTTTCTCCGCGTGCTCTGCGTCTCCGCGATGAGATGGTCTCCCCCTTCCTTTCAATTTCGGCGTCATTGCGCCAGGATTGAGATTGTTGACATTCAATCTG
>SLJA01000270.1 GCA_007135355.1 Wenzhouxiangella sp. | reverse complement strand
TTCATGGTCAGCAGCGTGAACCAGGTGTTGTCGGTCTCCGTGATGGTTCGGCCCGGCCGATGCTCGTAGACATCACCAACCTGAAAGTCCTCGTAAAAGCGGCCGAATTGCTCGCGGTAGCGCTTCGGGCCCACTTCCTTGACGTTTTGCACCATGTTGATGGTTTCCATTCGTTCCAGATAAAGACTGTTTACTCGCCGACTGGCCGTTGGCGTGTGGCCAGCAGATCAAGGATGCGCCGTGCCGCCGTGATCACCGGCGCGTCGATCAGGCGCCCGTCGAGCTGAACGGCTTCACCGCCCGAGGCCTCGGCCGCCGCGATCACCGCCTTGGCCCGCGCGATCTCGTTTTCGCTCGGGAAGAACTGGTCCTGGATCGGCCCGACCTGGGCCGGGTGAATGGCGGCTTTGGCGCTGAAACCCAGCGCCCGGCAGGCCCGCGTCTCCTGAATCAGTCCGTCCTTGTCCTTGATATCGATCCACGGCACATCGATGCAGTCCATGCCGTGGGCACGCGCCACCGTGATCAGGCGTGAGCGTGCATAGAGCAGCGGCTCCCAGGCAAAGTCGCAGCCGGCATCGACGCTGTAGTCGTAGCCGCCGAACATGATGCCGACGATGGGTGCCGCGTCGTCGAGTTCGAAATCAAGGTCGAGCAGCCCACGCGCCGACTCGATCAGCAGAATCAGGTCAGGGCAGTCCCTGCCCAGCGCCTGGATCACGCGGTCGGTCTGCTTGCGCGTCTCGAACTTGGGGATGATCAGAAAACGCGGACGGGCCATGCTGTCTGCCAGGGCCGACAGATCCGCCTGGCCAAAGTCGGTATCGGGCGCGTTGATGCGCAGACCGAAAGGGTGGCCGTCCGGCTGATCGGCCAGTGCCGCCATGGTGAGGTCGCGCGCCTGGTCCTTGGATGCCACGGCAACGGCATCCTCCAGGTCGATGCAAACCCGGTCCACACCGCTGGCGGAGGCCTTTTCGAAGCGCTCCGGTCGGTTACCGGGTACGAACAGCAGGCAGCGCATGGTCGAGATTTGGCTCATGCCGGCGGCGCCTGGCGGGCGAAATGGGCGGCGATCTGCTCGCGGGTGGCAATCCAGACATCCTTGTGCGAGCGCACATGGCGAAAGAAAGACTGCAGCGCGGCAATCCTGCCGGGGCGACCGATGATGCGCAGATGCAGGCCCAGCGACATGTACTGTGGTTGCGGCGCGCGCTCTTCATACAGCCAGTCGAAGGTGTCGATAGCGTACTGCAGCCATTGCTGCGGAGTCAGCGAGGGATCAATCCAGAACTTCATGTCGTTCGAATCCAGCGCATAGGGCAGGATGATCATCGGGCGGCCGCTGCTCGAATCCCAGAACGGGCTGTCACCGGAGTAATCATCCATGTGATAGACAAAACCTTCCTCGGCCAGTAGGCGGCGCGTGTGCTCGGTATGCAGGTAGCGCGACAGCCATCCGACCGGGCGTTTGCCGGTGGTCGATTCAATGCTGTCGGCGGCCTTGCGGATGAAGTCGCGCTCCTCAGTCTCGTCAAGCCGGAACTGATGAATCCAGCGCCAGCCATGCGAACAGGGCTCGTGCGGACCATCGGCGATGTAGCGGGCGATATGCGGTGCACGCTCCAGCGACAGTGCCGCGGCCGTGAAAGTAGCGGGGATGGCATATTCATCCAGCAGTGCGGCGATGCGCCGGAAACCGGGTCCGAGGCCATAGCGATAGTTCGACTCATTGCCATAGTTGCGGATCGGCTTTTTCAAGGACACGCCGAGCTCGTCGACCGGCTCGGTTATGGCATCACCTTCGGCCAGAGAGTATTCCGAGCCTTCCTCGACATTGACCACGATGGACAGGGCCAGGCGTTTGCCGTCCGGCCAGGCCCAGCTGCTTGCAGCGGCATTCATGCTCAGTGCACTTCCTCGCCGCCGGAGACATTCATCGCTTCTCCGGTGATGTAGACGGCCTGGTCCGAGCACAGGAAGGCGCAGGCCTTGGCGGTGTCATCCTGGAGACCCGGGCGACCCAGCGGAATGCGGTTTTTCATGGCTTCCATGTATTCATCAAGACTCAAACCCAATGCCTTGCTGAAGTATTCGTTCTGCCAGGCGCCCAGCCCCGTGGTCACATGGTTGGGGCAGATGGCGTTGACAGTGATACCGTGCTGTCCCATTTCGATGGCCGAAACCCGGGTCAGGCCAACCAGTCCATGCTTGGATGAGCAGTAGCCGGCGGCAAAGGGGAAGCCGGACTTGGCCGCCTGGCTGGCAATGTTGATGATGCGCCCGCCCGTGCCCTGCTTGATCATCTGGCGGGCGGCGGCACGCGTACACAGGAACACACCGCGCAGATTGACCCCCAGCACGGCGTCCCAGTCGCTGGTTTCCATCTCGACGATGGGTTTCATGATGTAACCGATGCCGGCATTGTTGACCAGAATGTCGATGCGCCCGAAGTGTTCCACGGTCTGGTCAATCAGGGCCTGAACCTGGGTCTCTTCCATCACGTTGCAGGCGATGGCCACGGCCTCGGCATCGAGGCCGCGGATCTCCTCGACCACAGCATTCATCTCGTCGCTGGCGCCGATGGCCTCGGGCGGTGTTTCCGGCCCGGCCGACTGGCCGATGTCGGAAATCACGATGCGGCAGCCCTCCGCCGCCAGGCGTCGCGCCATGGCCGCGCCCAGACCTTCGGAGCGCCCGGAGCCGGTGATCACGGCGACCTTGCCCTTCAGTTCCGAGTACATGGCTTTACAGCGCCTCGGTCAGGATGAACAGGGGGTTGTCGGCAAACTCGCCGAACTCGGCGGCTACCTTTTGCACTGCCTCGCTGGCGACATCGGCACCGAATTTCTCCATGTCGTTGACCCGGATCAACTCGATGTAGGCATAGGGCGGCTGGGCGTCGCCCATCAGCAGGCCGGCACAGCGCAGCACCTCAAATTGATCCACTGATGCCAACGCGTTGACCGTGGGCAGATCGCGTTCGCGTGCCCAGTGTTCGTAAGCTGCATCATCGACGCCGTCCTTGAGGTTGAAAAGTACAACGATAGTGGTCATGGTGCTGTCCTTAAGCCTGAAAGTTGTCCGGACAAATTGTAGGCGAGGGTGCGCACTCGGTCAAGCATGGGCAAGCGCCAGAGTATGCGCTAAAATGTCCGGACATTTGTGAACCTGGAGTGAGACATGCCGGTGATGCAGTCCTCGGACCTGACCCCGCGCCAGTATTGGGAGCAGGTCAAATCCAATCCCAGCCGGGCCAAGTTCGGCTTCGGTTTGCGCCCGGCGCTGATCAATATCGATCTGCAGCGCGCCTACACCGACATCGACACCTTCAAGACGGCCTATCAGACTGACCCGATGCAGCTCGACTATATCAACCAGCTGTCGGCTGCCATGCGGGCGATCGGCGCGCCGGTGGTCTGGACCTATGTCGCCTACCTGGACTCCGCCGCCGACGCCGGAGTCTGGGGCACGCGTACCGACACGCCCGATTCGTTGCAGAACATCAAGCACGGTTCGGAGCGCGCCCAGCTCGATCCGCGCCTGCAGATTGAGGCATCCGATGTGGTCATCCACAAGCGCATGCCCAGCCCGTTTTTCGAGACTCATCTGCCCTCGCTGCTGACCTGGCACCGGATCGATACGGTCCTGATTACCGGCGGCTCGACCTCGGGCTGCGTGCGCGCCGCGGTGGTCGACTCACTGTCGCACGGCTACCGCACCACGGTGATCGAGGAATGCGTGGCCGACAAGCACGAGATTCCGCACTTCGCCAATCTGGCCGATATCTTGCTCAAGTACGCCGATGTGGAGTCTTTTGAGACAGTCGCTGCATACCTGAACGGTCTGCAGACCTCAGTTTGATGTTTGCAATGCGCAGTGGTTGGGGGCGGCCCGCGCGGCCCCCAACCACGTTGAGCAAGCCGCCACGAAGGGCAAAAGGCAAGAGGAGCAAAAGGCATGAAATCAGACCCCGGCCTCTACGGCTATCTTCCCTGGGACCGGCGGCCGGAAATCCGCTGGCCCAACGGTGCCCGGGTTGCCGTCTGGGTGGCACCCAACATCGAGTTCTATGAGCTCGAGCCACCGGTCAACCCGCAGCGCAAGCCCTGGCCGCGACCCATGCCCGATGTGCTCGGCTATGCCACGCGCGATTACGGCAACCGCGTCGGGCACATGCGCATGATGCGCGTGCTGGATCAGTTCGGCATCCGCGGCTCGGTCTCGCTGTCGACCGCCATGCTGACGCATCACCCCGAAATCATCGATCTGGTCCTGGAGCGCGACTGGGAGTTGTTCAGTCACGGCATCTACAACACGCGCTACACCTATGGCCTGAGCGAAGATCAGGAGCGCGCGATGATCGTCGATGCCATGCAGCGCATTAGCGATTACTCGGGCCAGCATTGCGATGGTTATCTGGCGCCGGCGTTGTCGCACTCCGAACACACCATTGACCTGTTCGCCGAGGCCGGCGGCAGCTATACCTGTGATCTGTTCCACGACGATCAACCGACCCCGGTCAACACGCGTTCGGGCCGGCGCTTCGTGTCGGTGCCGTATTCGCTGGAACTCAACGACACGATTGTTTATGTGGTCAACAAGATTGAGCCGCGCCGATATGGCGAGATGATCTGCCGCGCCTTCGATCGACTGTATGCCGAGGGCGAACGTTCGGGAACCGTGATGTGCATTCCGCTTCATGCCTACCAGGTGGGCCATCCGCACCGGCTCGCCGCGTTCCAGCGCGCGCTGGATCACGTCTGCAGCCATGAGCATGTCTGGCTGGCCACCGGACGCGAGATCGCCCATTACTATCTGGAGCACTACTACGATCAGGCCATCGCCACGATGCGCGAGATCGAGGAGGCGACCGCATGAGCCTGGATGAGAAGTTTCTCAGCTATGAACATCTGCGCCACGGCATGGACCACGAGCGCTACGACTGGTCCATGCTGGAGCGTCGCGAGCCGGTGACCTGGCCGGGCAGGGCGCCGCTGGCACTGTGGATCAATGTCTGCGTCGAGCACTTTCCGCTCAACCCGCAGAGTCCGGGTTTCAAGGCGCCGGGCAACATGACCATGCCGTACCCGGACCTGCGCCACTACACCTTGCGCGACTACGGCAACCGGGTCGGCATTTTTCGGGTGCTTGAGGCACTGGACGGTTATGGCTTCCACGCCAGTTTTGCCGTCAATGGCGAGTTGGTCGAGCGTTATCCCTACCTGACCCGACGTCTGGCTGAACGCGGCGAGTTGCTGGCCCATGGCTGGAACATGGATTGCGCGCACTCCTCGGCATTGGACGAAGACACCGAGCGCCAGTGGATCAGGCAAACGCTGGCGGTCCTCGGGCGCATGAGCCTTAAGCCGATCCGTGGCTGGCTGGGACCGGCACGCTCGCAGTCATCCCGCACACCGGAGCTCCTGGCAGAAGCGGGGATCCAATGGTGCGCGGACTGGGTCAATGATGAGTTGCCCTTCCATTTCCAGACCCAAAGCGGTGCGCTGGTCAATCTGCCGCTGTCGCTGGAACTGGAAGACCGCTTCATCATCAACGACAACCTGCACAGCGAGACCGAGTACGCCGAGCAGTTGATCGATGCGGCCGATTGCCTGCTGGCCGAGGGTCGCGAGCGCGGTGGTCGCCTGCTGGCGCTCAACCTGCATCCCTGGGTGATCGGCCAGCCCCACCGCATCGGCCAACTCGAGCGCGTTCTCGAACACCTGCGCGACTTTGGCGACCAGGTCTGGAGCGCAGCGCCGTCCGAAATCATCGCTGCGGCCGGCTTGGCTCTTGAGGGCTCAAGCCGGTAACGATTGATCCGATTCCGGGTTTGGCGTATGCTCTCGATCACAATATGTCCGGACATTTGGTCCGCGTCTTGTGATCGGGAGGGTATCGAGGATGGGTTTTTCGGAAATGGCCGTGCTGCGCTGGCTGCACATTCTGGCCATGGTCTACTGGCTGGGCGGGGAGTGGGGAGTGTTCCAGACCAGCTACAACGTCATCAACCGCAAGCTGCCGCTGGACGAGCGCCGGCG
>SLJA01000183.1 GCA_007135355.1 Wenzhouxiangella sp. | reverse complement strand
TTCTGAGCAGTTTCCGGTCTTCGGCTGCAGTGGTTGGAACGTCGGTCTGCGACATGATTCGGTGGGCTCTCTAGAGCCGCGGCGGTCCCGCCCTGAAGTCGGCAAAGCATGAAGTTTAAAGCCATTCGAGCACTGATCCGAAAACACCCGCATCCGCTAGAATGACGGGTTAACCACAATCTCGATGATTCGATGACCAACCAGGGTTTGCCGATTCGTACACGCTTTGCTCCCTCTCCGACAGGTTTTCTGCACATTGGCGGCGCGCGCACGGCCTTGTTCTGCCAACTGGCGGCGCGCGCCACCGGCGGCGAATTCATTCTGCGCATCGAGGATACCGACCGCGAACGCTCGACCGAAGCCTCGGTCCACGCCATTCTGGAGGGCATGGCCTGGCTTGGGCTGACACCGGATGAAGGGCCTTTTTACCAGAGCGAGCGCCTGGATCGTTATCGTGAAGTCGTCGATCGGCTGCTGGAACAGGGGCGGGCCTATCGCTGCTACTGCTCGCGCGAGCGCCTGGATCGTCTGCGCGAGGAGGCGATGGCGGCCGGCTTGAAGCCGCGCTACGATGGCCACTGTCGCGATCTCGACGCCCCGCCGCAAGGCATCGAGCCGGTCATTCGCTTCCGCAACCCCGACAGTGGCAGCGTGGTGTTCGACGATCTTGTACGTGGCCGGATCGAAATTGCCAATGCCGAGCTTGACGATCTGGTCATCATGCGCGCCGATGGGACGCCGACTTACAACCTGGCCGTGGTCGTTGACGATATCGACATGGGCATCAACCTGGTCATCCGCGGCGACGACCATATCAACAACACGCCGCGCCAGATCAACATTTACCAGGCGCTGGGCGCCGAGCCGCCGACCTTTGCCCATGTGCCGATGATTCTCGGCGATGACGGCCAGCGCCTGTCCAAACGCCACGGCGCGGTTGGGGTCATGGCCTGGCGCGAGCAGGGCTATGTGCCCGATGCATTGGTCAACTATCTGGCCCGTCTGGGCTGGTCGCATGGTGATCAGGAAGTGTTTTCCCGCGCCGAACTGGTGCAACTGTTTCGGATCGAAGACGTCAATCGCAAGGCATCACGGTTCGACACGGAAAAACTCAAGTGGCTGAATCAGCACTATTTGCGCGCGGGCGATCGCGAGCAGGTCCTGGCCGAACTGATGTGGCACCTGGAGCGGGCCGGGCTGCAGCCGGCCGCCGGTCCCGATCCGGCTGATCTGCTGGATGTGCAGGCCGAGCGTTTCGAGACCCTGGTCGAACTGGTTGACCAGAGCCGCCCGTTTTATGCAGACTTCGCTGCCTTCGAACCGGCGGCGGCAAAGAAACACCTGCGGCCGGTGGCCATGGAGCCACTCCAGGCCCTGCGTGACCGACTGCAAGCGCTTGAAACCTGGGCGCCTGATCAACTGCAGGGGGCGATCCAGGACACCGCCGATGCTCTGGGTGTCGGTTTCGGCAAGATCGGCATGCCGCTGCGGGTCGCATTGATGGGGCATGGACAGTCGCCGGCCATCAACCAGACCCTGTGGCTGGTCGGGCGGGAGCGCAGCCTGGAGCGTATCGGCCGCGCCCTGGACTTCATCGCTTCGCGGGCCGGTGGCGCGGACTGAATTTGGCGCCCGCCTGGTAGAATCTCGGTATGAACGCCAAACAGCTCATGGCCGAAGTCGAAGGCCACTGCCGCTCACGGGGCTTGCGCCTGACGCCGACGCGGCGGCGGGTGCTGGAATTGCTGCTGGCGGCGGATGGACCGGTGAAGGCCTACGACCTGCTCGACCAGCTCAAGGCCGAACGACCCGGCGCGGCGCCGCCGACGATTTACCGGGCGCTGGATTTTCTGCTGGAAAACCATTTCATTCACCGCTTGGAAACGCTCAATGCCTTTGTCAGCTGCATTCACCCCGAGCATCAACATCAGGGGCACTTTTTGATCTGCGAAAAATGCCAGTCGGTGACTGAAGTTCATGATCGCGCGTTGGCCCAGGCGCTCAGTGCGGTGGCGGCCGAACATGACTTTGTTGCCACGCGCCAGGTGCTGGAGATCTATGGGCGCTGCATGGCCTGCCCACCCAACTAAATGTCCCGGCGCGAGCGGCTGTATCACCTGCACGATATCCTGAGGGCGCGTCGCACGCCCATCTCGCGCCAGGCGCTGATGGATGAACTCGGCTGCAGCCAGGCCACCCTGTATCGACTGATTGCCGAGCTGCGCGATCGCCTGGGCGCGCCACTGGAGCAGGACGAGCAAACGCGGGGCTTTTACTACGATCGCAGCCTGGCCGGCCATTTCGAGCTGCCGGGTTTGTGGATCAGCCCGGATGAACTGCAGGCCTTGCTGATTGCGCGCCAGGTTCTGGGAGATGTCCAGCCCGGCCTGCTCGAAGAAGAATTGAAGGGCGTGCAGGATCGCATCAACCAGCTGCTGGATCGTCAGGGCCTGGACTTCTCGGCTCAGCCGGAGCGCATCCACATCCGCAAGGACGCCGGCCGGCCGGTGCCCAGCGCGCTGTTTGAAGATGTCCTCGAAGCCTTGTTTCAGCGCACTCGATTGGTGATCGAATACCACGGTCGACGGCGCGATGAGCTGACGCGCCGCAGTGTATCGCCGCAGCGCCTGACCAGCTATCGTGATCGCTGGTATCTGGATGCCTGGTGTCACGATGCCGAAGACTTGCGCAGTTTTGCCCTTGAACGGATCCGCGGCATGACCCGGCTGGATGAACCGGCACGGGAGGTGGATGCAGAGCTGTTGCGAACGCAGCTGGACGAAGCCTTCGGTATCTTTTCCGGGCCGGCCGAATACCTGGCCCTGTTGCGTTTCAGTCCAGAGGCGGCGCGTTGGGCTTCGGAAGAGGCCTGGCACCCAAGGCAGCAGGGCAGCTGGCTGGCTGATGGCAGCTACGAGTTGCAGGTGCCGTATGGCCACGACCGTGAGTTGCTGATGGAGATCCGCCGTTACGGGGCCGATGTTGAAGTGCTGGCACCGGCCACCTTGCGCCAAAATCTGGTCGACTCACTGCAGCGAGCCCTGAGCATCTACCGGCCGTAGCAGCCAGGCGCGGGGCCGCGCGCTGTCATTGATCTGTCATATGATCTTGGTGCAATAGCGCCCGATGACCCGCCTGGAAGCGAGAAGCGCACATGCAGCGAATTTTGCTCGTGGAAGACGATGAAGCCATACGCCGAATGGTTGTATTCAACCTGGAGCGCGCCGGCTTTGAAACGCTGGAAGCCGGGGATTGCCAGCAGGCGCGCGTCGCCATTGCCGACCATCGCCCGGATCTGATCCTGCTGGACTGGATGCTGCCCGACATGAGCGGCCCGGAGTTTGCCCGTGCCTTGCGTCGCGACGACGATACCCGCGAACTGCCCGTCATCATGCTGACCGCGCGCAGCATGGAAGACGACAAGGTGCGGGGGTTCGACAGTGGCGCCGATGATTACATCACCAAGCCCTTCGCCGCGCGCGAGCTGGTTGCCCGTATCCAGGCGGTTCTGCGGCGTGCCTCGCCTGCCGGGGATGAGGACGAGGTCAGCGCCAACGGTCTGGTCTTGAATGTGGCCAGCCACCGGGTGTTCGCCGATGACCAGCCGGTTGACCTGGGTCCGACCGAGTACCGCATGCTGAAGTTTTTCATGACCCACCAGGATCGGGTCTATTCGCGGGCGCAATTGCTTGATCACGTCTGGGGCGGTGGCGTTTATGTCGAGGAGCGGACCGTCGATGTGCATATCCTGAGGCTGCGCAAGGCACTCAAGCGCTACGGCAAGGATCGTTTTATCCAGACCGTGCGCGGTGCCGGCTACCGGTTTTCGGTCAAGACCAGCCAATAATGCGCGGCGCCTGGCTTAGCGAACTGTTTTTGCTGGTCGGGCTGGCGGCGCTGGGGGCGGTGCTGGGTGCCGTGCTGGGCGGGATGGGCTGGTGGTTGATGCTGGCTGTGCTCATCGTGCTGGCCCGTCACCTGTGGCAGCTGGCCAGGCTGGAAAAATGGCTGGACTCGGGACGGCAGCGCAACCCTCCCGAGTCCTGGGGGCTGTGGGGGGAAGTGTTCGAGCACTATTTCAAGCTGCAGAAGCGTTACTACAAGCGCAAGAAACGCCTGGCCCGGGTGATTCGAGAGTTTCGCGAATCGACCGCGGCGATGCCCGACGGCTCTTTGGTGCTGGACGGTGATTTCCGGATTCTCTGGTTCAATGTGGCGGCCGAGCACATGCTCAGACTGTCGTCGAACCGTGATCTGGGTCAGTCGGTCATCAACCTGGTGCGCAGCCCGCGGCTGGCCTCATACCTGGCTGCCGGCGAGTTCAACGAACCCATCATCTTGCGCTCGCCGGTCAACGAGTCGCGCAGCCTGTCGGCGCGTCTGATCCCTTACGGCAAGAATCAATACCTGGCCTTGTTCCGTGATGTCACCCGTATCCAGCGGCTGGAGGCCATGCGGCGTGATTTTGTCGCCAATGCCTCGCACGAACTGCGCTCGCCGCTGACGGTGTTGTCGGGTTACCTGGAAAGCCTGGTTGACGACCCGGGTCTGGCCGCCGAGTGGCGCGAGCCGGTCAGCGAGATGCAGGGGCAGTGCCGTCGCATGTCGCGCCTGGTGGATGATCTGCTCGAATTGTCGCGCCTGGAGACCGAGGAGCAGGATGCAGCGCATCAGGGACAGGTCGATGTGCCGTCTCTGCTGCGGCGCATTGTGCGCGAGGCGCAGCTGCAGGATGCCGACGGGCATCAGCTGGTGATTGCCGAATTATGCGACTGCCGGCTGGTCGGGGTGGAGCACGAGCTGCATAGTGCCTTTGGCAACCTGGTGATGAATGCGATTCGCTATACCGGCCCAGGGGGGCGCATCGAGGTGAGTTGGACCCTGAGTCGCGAAGGAGAGGCTGTTTTCCAGGTCAGCGATGATGGTATCGGCATCGAGGCGCGCCATCTGCCTTTCATTACCCAGCGGTTCTACCGCGTCGACAGCGCGCGCAGCCGCAGCAGGGGCGGCACAGGCCTGGGCCTTGCCATCGTCAAGCATGTACTACAGCGCCACGGCGGTCGCCTGCAAGTGACCTCGGAGATTGGCAAGGGCAGTACCTTTCGCTGTGTCTTTGCACCGCAAAGGGTGGTCGTGAGCCCGACCGAACAGCAGGTTGAACGCGCCTGACCAGCCAGTGCTGGGGCGAGACCGAACAGACAATCTCTTGTCATCGATCTGAAATATCGTTGTCATTGCCGCATCATCGAGCGGGCCTAGTCTTTACTTCGTTTTTACAACCGTCCCGGAAGCGTGAAGCTGCGGGCGTTCCACCCTGTGCAACTGACGATTCCGTCAAACGAGGAGAACTCATGAAAAAGGCATTGCTTCCCGTGGCCATTCTGGCCGCCCTGCCGGCCGTTGCTCTGGCCGATGTCACCATTTACGGCCGCGCCAACGTCTCGGTCGACCTGCTCGACGACGGCGATGATTATTCGGAAGTCGCCATGTCCAGCAATTCTTCGCGCTTGGGCTTCCGCGCCAACCGCGAGTTTGACGGCTTCACCGCCATGGTCCAGATCGAGCAGGAAATCGACTTTTCCGACTCCGGCACCAACTGGGCCAGCCGCGACACTTTTGTCGGCCTGCGTGGTGACTTCGGCATGTTCCGCCTGGGCAAGTTCGACACCCCGTTCAAGCGCGCGCGCGGCCCGGCCAACCTGTTCGGCGACCAGATGGGCGACATGCGCAACCTGACCCGCGCCGGCAATGCCCGGTTCGATGAGCGTACGCCCAACACCATTCACTACCAGACTCCGGATCTGAGCGGCTTCCGCTTCAACGTGGCTTACTCTCTGCACGAAGGTCGCGACAACCGCGGGCTGGACGACAGCGCCGTCAGTCTCTCACTGACCTACAGTGCCGGCCCGCTGGATCTGGCCGCGGCTTATGAAAAGTTCGACGACGACGCCAGTCGCGGCGGTCGCGACGCCTTCCGCTTTGCCGTGTCCTACAAGATCAACGATCTGACCCTGATCGGTTTTTATCAGATGGCCGACCACGACAACG
>SLJA01000088.1 GCA_007135355.1 Wenzhouxiangella sp. | reverse complement strand
ACTTTTTCCAGCACGGCGCGATGGGCGACGGCGGAAAAACCCAGACCCCCGTACTCCTTGGGAATGATCATGCCCAAAAAGCCATGGCTCTTCAGGTGCTCCCAAACCGCTTCCGGCAGATCGGCGCGGTAGTGGCTGATTTCCCATTCGTCGATCATGTCGCACAGCTTCTCGACCGGTCCGTCCAGAAAGGCCTGTTCTTCCACGGTCAACTCGTTCAGCGGTTTCTTGATCAGGCGGTGCCAGCGCGGCTTGCCGGTGAATAGCTCGCCTTCAAAGCCGACCGTACCGGCCTCCAGCGCCACCCGTTCGGTTTCCGAGATCTGCGGGACCATGCCGGAAAAGGCCTTGAGAATGGGGCGCGACAGAAACTCGCGGCGCCAGGGTAGGTGATTCATGGGTACGGCTACAGCCAGGAAGACCAGCCAGGACAGGGTCAGCAGCAGCCAGCCGGGCTGCCCCATCAAGGTGAAAGCCAGCAGCACGACCCCGATAATGCCGGTCCAGACCGGTACCTTGACCTTGAAGAATGCGCAGCCGATGACGGCGGCAAGCACGGCAACAATAAAGAACAGGGTCATCATGATGCTTTTGCTCCTCGGTCTGCCTGACGGCGCAGAAACGGCGTGATGGCAGCCAGAAAGTGGTCGTTGGCGTCGCCGGCCACCATGTGGGCGGCGTCACTGACCTCGACGGTTTCAGCGTGCGGGGCCAGCTTGCGGAACTCCGACACATGCTCGGCGCCGATCAGCTCGCTCATGCCGCCGGCGACCAGCAGGGTCGGGATTTTCAGTCGACGGCTGGCTGATTGCAGCCGCGACTGGAGGTTGGAAGATTTTTCGGCCAGCGCCAGCATGGCCGGGTCCCAGTGCCAATACCAGCGACCATTGCGTGCCTGGCGCAGGTTGCGGCTCAGTCCGCTGCTGCGCGTGTTGCGGCGCCGGTGCGGCAGAAAGGCGCGCACCGCCTCCTTGGCATCGTCCAGCGTGGCGAAACCCTCCGGATGCTGGCGCATGAAAGCGAGCATGGCGGCAACCCCGCGTTCATCCCAGCGCGGCGCGATGTCGACCAGCACCATGGCGCGAATGTCGACCTTGGGCTTTTCCGAGTGCGCCAGCAGCGCGGTCAGTCCGCCCATCGAGGCGCCGATGACAATCGGCGTATTGGGCAGAGAATCGCATACGCGCCGGAAATCCTCGACGAATTGCTCAAAGTCATACTCGCCGCTGGGCGCGCGGTCGCTTTCGCCGTGGCCGCGCGCGTCATAACTGACCGCTTGCCAACCGGCCGCGGCCAGCTGCCAGCCGGTTGCCTCCCAGGCATACTGGGTCTGGCCGAAACCGTGGGCCATGAGTACGCAAGGTGCGCGGTCGTCACCGTAGTAGCGCAGATGCAAGCGGATACCGTCGTCGGTCCAGATCTGGCGCCGACGAATTTCATCGTGTAGTTTGCGAACAGCTTCCATACGCTCCAGTATGGGGTTACCCGTCATGTTAGTCAATGCTCATGCAATGGAGTGGACCCGAACCTTTTTCAAGCGATTGCACCAGCGGCGAGGGAGATCAGCTACCATCTTTTCATGAGTAAAGTGATGGCTGCAAATCAAGATGCCTCCAGCCGGGTGTCAATGACGCCCGAAGACTGGGAAAAAGCGGCCCTGTCGCTGATTGCCGAAAAAGGGGTCGCGGCACTCGCCGTCGAACCGCTGGCGCGTCGTCTGAAGATCACCAAGGGCAGTTTTTACTGGCACTTCCCAGGTCGCGATGAATTGCTCAGTGCCGCACTGCGGCGCTGGGAAGCGCAGGACGCCGATCATTTGCAGCGCTCACTCAAGGCCGAGGAACAGCCGGCTGAGCGCCTGGCCCGTTTCGTGTGGCGAACCACCCGCCAGACCCTTACCCACCGGGTTTATCTGGCCCTCTGCGCTGTTCCTGAAGATCCCCGCGTTGGTCCGGTGCTGAAGCGTGTGACCTCGCGCCGCATCGACTATCTCAGCGATGCCTTTGCCGAATTAGGCCTGGCGGCCGGACAGGCCCGACGGCGGGCGACGCTGCTCTATTCGGGCTATGTTGGCTACCTGCAGCTGCAGGCGCAGCACTTGGTGCCGGAGCGCGATGAGCCCGAATTTGACGCCTATGTCGAACACGTCATCGACAGCCTAGTGGCGCGCGCCCCCGCTGCATCCGACTGATCCCGCTTGACGCGGAGCGCCGCTCCGGGTTTTACGGCCGATGGGGCAGGGCCAGGTAGTCGCGGCTCTGCATTTCGATCAGGCGCGAAACCGTGCGTTCGAACGGCTGCGCCAGGCGCTGACCCCGGTACACTTCGACGATCGGCACCGCGGCGGCGATGATCAGCTTGACCGCGTGGTCGTAGCACTCGTCAACCAGATGGATGAAGCGGCGCACGGCATTGCTGTCGTCGTCACCCAGTTTCGGCACGTCCTGGATGATCAGCGTCGAAAAGCGGCGGCTGAGATCGATGTAGTCCGCGCTGGAGCGGTGGCCGCGGCACAGAGTGTCGAAGTCGAACCAGGCTACCGATCCGGCGCGCTGCCGGGGCTGGATCTGGCGTCCGCGGATGGCGAGCGGCGCCTTAGAGATGGTCTCGCCGGCTGCCAGGGCCTGGAACTCGGCATCCAGTTCGGCCAGACTCTCCGCGCTCTGCGGGGCCAGCCAGGTCGGATGGCGCACCAGTTCGCGCAGGCGGTAGTCCTCGGCCGAATTCAGCGTGATGACTTCACAATGCTGGCGAATGGCCTGGATCGCCGGCACGAAGCGGGCGCGCTGCAGCCCCTCGGCGTAGAGATCTTCCGGCGCGGTGTTGGAGGTGGCGACCATGGTCAGGCCGCGTGCAAACAGGGCCTTCAATAATTCGCCCAGGATCATGGCATCGCCGATGTCGCTGACGTGGAATTCGTCGAAACAGAGCACGCGGTACCGCCCGGCCATGTCCGAGGCGATTTGCTTGAGCGGGTCGCGCCGCCCTTCCAGGTCCTTGAGGCGCTGATGCGCCTGATCCATGAAGCGATGAAAGTGCAGGCGTTTGACTGCGATGTCGGCCACGCGCAGGCTGTCGGCGAACAGGTCCATGATCATGGTCTTGCCGCGGCCGACCGGACCGTGCAGGTAGATGCCGGTCACCGGGGTCTTGTCGCGGCGCAGGCGGGCGAACAGGCGGCGGCGCGGCCCGGCCAGGCGTTCGAAGAGATCCTGCAGACGTTCCAGCGCCTGCCGCTGGCGCGAATCTTCCTGCAGCCGTGATTGGTCGATCAGTGCTTGCCAGCGAACCAGGGGGCCGTGTGCGCTCTGATCCATGAAGCTGCCGAATGCCCCTCAGGGCAGGCTGGACTGCACGTGGTTCTTGATCAGTCCGCGCAGGTCCATCAGGCGACGGTGGAAGAAATGGTCGGCGCCTTCCATGATAATCAGGTTGGGCGGCTGGTCCAGGGCATCGGCCCATTGCTGGACCGCCGTCGCCGAGACCACGTCGTCCTCGTCGCCTTGAACGACCAGCCACGGGCAGTTGGGCGGCAGTAGTTGCTCAAAGCCGTAACGCTCGACCGGTGGGGCAATCGTGATCATTTGCCGTACCGGCAGATCTTGAGCCGCCTTGAGCGCCACGAACGCGCCGAACGAGAAGCCGGCCAGCCATAGATCGTCTGACGGGCGAGTTTTTTGCACCCATTCGGTCACGGCCAGCAGGTCTTCGATTTCGCCACTGCCTTCGTCGTATTCGCCTTCGCTGTCGCCCGCGCCACGAAAGTTGAAGCGCACGGTATTCAGCCCCAGCTCGCGCAGGGCACGTTCGATGATCGTGACCACCTTGTTGCGCAGCGTGCCGCCATGCAACGGGTGCGGATGACAGATCACGGCAGTCGCCGGCCGCTGGGCCTCGGCTGCCGGCAGCTCAATCAAGCATTCTAGCTTCCCGGCCGGACCGGTCAGGAAAACTTCGGCAGTCTCTGTTGGAAATTGCTGTGGATCCAGCACGATTGGCGGTTCCCGGCGCTCGTGACGCCTTCCTCGAAGGCACGCTTCATGATAACGCAGTTGCCTGGGTGGTCGTTCAAAGGGGAGCTAGTCGAGCATGTCGATCATGAAAGCCACAGACACTTCGATCTGTTCGTCGGTCAGATCCATTCGCCCGCCCCTGGGCGGCATGGCGCCGATGCCGTTGATGGCGTTGGCGACCAGGGTGTCCATGCCTTGCTCGATTCGTCCGACCCATTCGCTGGCCACCATCAGCGGCGCCCCGCCGGCGCCGGATATGTGGCAGGAGGCACAGGCGCGCTCATAAATCAATTGTCCATCCAGAGAGCCATCGAAGGCTGCGGTGACCGCGGGTTCGGCAGCCGCCGCGGCCTGGGCCGCCAGTGCCGCTGCCCGGCCCGTTTCTCCGGCAAACACGCCGCCAACCGGAGCCAGCCGTTGCTCCCGGGCAAGCTCCCGGGCCGGCGGCTCGGGTCGATACAAGGTGTTGTGCAGTGCGATGGACAGGAAAAGAATGACCAGCGCGAATATTGCCAGGAGAACAATCACAAGGCTGAATCGCTTCATGAAAAGTTGGTCGTCTGCTGCTGACACGCTGTCGATTCCTCCTGAGCTGACTAAATGCATGGAAACGGCCTAAAAGCCGCCCCTGACAGGCCGCGCATTATAGCCTAGCCGCCCGGGTGGAAACAGGGTGCCGGCGCGGGGCTGGCGCGGCCGCCGGTCGGCGTGCCGGCAAGATAAGGCATCGCTGACCGCCACCGCACCAGGCGGCGCGGCTCCTGCTACCCTGTGCGCTGGCCGTTGCTATCGGCCTTCTGCCAGCGAGGCGAGAGCCCGAAGATCACGATCACGAGCCTATGGACACTGCGCAAGCCGCCATCCTCGCCTTGATTCAGGGGCTAACCGAGTTTTTGCCGATTTCCAGTCAGGCTCACCTGGTGTTGTACTCGCTGTTTACCGGGCGGGACTACCAGGGCCTGGATTTCGACATCCTGTTGCACGCTGGGTCGCTGGTCGCGGTGGTGACTTATTTTCGGCGCGAGCTGTGGGCCATGTCACGCGACTGGATCGGCGCGCTGCGCGGGGGGCAAAATACGGGTGACTCGCGACTGGCCTGGTGGATCATTATCGGCACGATTCCGGCCGGCGTTTTCGGCCTGTGGCTGAAAGATCTGGCCGAAGTGGCGCTGCGCAGTCCGCTGATCATGGGTTCGGCACTGATCGTGTTCGGTGTATTGCTGGGTTGGGCCGACTGGCGCCATCGCGGCGAGCGCGATGAATACAGTCTGACCCTGAAAGATGTACTGATTATCGGATTGGCTCAGGTGCTGGCGTTGATTCCCGGGGCCTCGCGTTCCGGGATCACGATCACCGCGGCCTTGTTTCTCGGAATGAGTCGAGAAGCGGCCGCCCGGTTTTCTTTCCTGTTGTCGGTGCCGATCATCACCGCGGCCAGCCTGCTGGGCGCGCGCGATCTGCTCAACGGCGGTATGGAGACCGACCCCACAGCGCTGCTGGTGGGATTCACCGTCGCCCTGGTCAGCACCTACGCTTGCATTCACTATTTTCTGGCCTTTATTCGGCGCATCGGCATGCAACCTTTCGTGGCCTACCGGATCATTCTGGGCCTGGTCCTGCTATCGTTTTTCGTATCCTGGGGCGGATGATGCCGACATGGGCGGTTTCAACCGGTTGTTGAGGGACATGGTGGCTGGGTTGGCGGTGTCGGTGATCCTGGCCGAGGGTTTGCTCATGCTGTTTCAGTTCAGCTTCGGCGGCAGCCCAATCCGGCAAACGCTGGCCGCCGGCAGTCTGGATCAGCACGCTTTGCTGTTGTTGCTCGGCCTGGTCTGGCTGCTGGCAGGGGCGGCCGGTGGCGCCATGAGTGCCGCATTGAGCCACTACTCGCTGCTGGCGCTGCCGGTTGGTGTGGCCCTGGGCCTGCCGCTGGCCTTTACCGCCGTGGTCGGCGTCCAGCCGCTGGGCTGGATAGGGGCGCTGGCTCTGGCGCCGGTACTGGGCGCCCTGCTCGCCGCGCGCGCCGTCGAGCAGCTGCGGCGACAGGACACGGGTT
>SLJA01000277.1 GCA_007135355.1 Wenzhouxiangella sp. | reverse complement strand
GCGAGGGTGGGCGCTATGAATCGATTTGCCCGGCGGCGCTGGAGCCGGACTTCCTTCGCGGTTTTGATCTCGGGCGGCAGATGCACACCGTCAGCGAGCGCGCCGGCAGTCTGCGCAGCGAGCTGCGGGGTGTTGAGGCCGCGCTGGAACAAGATCGCCGGCGCGGACAGCTGACCGAGGATGAGCTGGCCGATCTGCGGCGCGATCGCGCCGCCTTGCAGGGGCGGCTGCGCGACGCGGAACTGGAGCTGGCCGAATTGACCGGGTTGGCCAGAGGTTTAGGTTTTCTTTGATATGCAGTCTCAGGTTTTGACGCCCGAACAGTTCATGCAGAAACTGGCCGCAGCGCACCAGGCGTTTGCGGTTCCGGAAAACAGCCAGCCGGCGGCTTGCGTATGCCTGGTGCTGGACCATGCAGAGCGACTGCGCGAGCAGTACGGTTACAGCGGCCTGCTCAAGCTGCTGCGCGAGCTTCGGCTGCTGATGACCAAGGTGCTGGGTTCCGAATGCCAGCTCTGCGCGCTCAATGAACGGACGCTGTTGGCGCTTCTGCCCGGTTGCTCGATTCAGACCGCGGCAGAGCTGGTGACGGGACTGTTTGAGCAGATTGACGCCGAGGCGTTTGGCATTGGTCGCGAAACGGCAGCATTGTCGGTCAGTCTGGGCTATTGCGAGTTCGATCATCGTTTTCCCTCGGTCGACCGCTTGTTGATTGAGTTGGTGGACGGTACCCAGCAAACCACGGCCACCGGTGGCAATGCGGTCATCAGGGTCGAACCGGATCTGACGCTGGGCCAGGTCAGCTCAAGTGAACGCCAGATGCTGGCCTTGCTCATGGAGGCGCTGCGCAAAAACACGCTGCGCGTCTTTTTCCAACCCTTGATGGCGACCGCGGCGGAGCGCGAAAAAAGCTTCCAGGTCTTGCCGCGCCTGGCAGCGCCCGACGGATCGTTGATTGCCGCCGCCGGGTTCGTGCCGATTGCGCGCAAGGCCCGCGTGCTGGGTGTTATGGACCGCTGGATGCTGCAGCGCACCGTACAGCTTCTGGCGAAGGAGTATCAACTCCTGCCGGTGCGGCTGTTTCTGAGCCAGGGCGAGTCCTTGCTGGTGGACGCCAGGCGTCGACAGTGGTTGGACGGCTTGCTGGCCAAAAATCCCGCGGTGTCGGGCAAGCTGGTGCTGGATTTTTCGGTGGAGGATGTCCTGGCCCATTCAAAAAGCAGCGTCGAGTTCGTGCGCCAGGCTCACGGCTTGGGCATCCAGATCTGCTTTTCCCAGCTGGACGATCACAGCAAGTGGGACTGGCTCAGCCGCCACTTACGCCCCGATTACCTGAAGATGTCCGCGGCCTTCGTCGGCCGGCTGTGCAGCGACCCTGAGCTGGAGTCAGAGTTTCAGCGCCTGAGCTGGCCGATTCGTCGACAGGGCAGCAAAATCATCATGCCGATGGTCGAAGACGCCAACGTGGCCGCCAACCTGTGGCGCACCGGGGCCGATTACCTGCAGGGCTACCTGATCGAAAGAGAAACCGAACGCCTGAATCTGAACGACTGACGCGGCGGCCTTGGCCTGCCTTATTCCAGCGTCAGGCGTGCCAGCACCACGCCCATGTCCTCGTCGCACGGTCCGATTTCAAACCCCAGTGAGTCGGCCAGGCCCAGCATGGGTTGATTCTCTTCCAGAATAAATCCGTAGATCGTGCGCAGACCGCGCTGGCGGCCCCACTCGATCAGCTTCTCCATCAAGTAGCGGCCCAGGCCGCGGCCGCGAATTTCCGGCCCGACGATAATGGCAAACTCGGCTTCCTCGCCGTTGTCATCCACCGCCGTGCGCGCGACCGCGGCAATCAGCGCCTCCTCCGGCGGCTTGGCCTCGACCAGCACCAGGGCCAGGGCCTGATCCGGATCGATTTCGGTCAAGCGGCGGGCGTATTCCGGGGTGATTTCTTTCAGCGGATGCATGAAGCGCATGCGCACGTCGTGCGGGGTCAATGTCTTGAAGCTGCGGCGCAAGGTGTCTGCATCACGCGGTTGAATCGGCCGCAGCAACAAGCGGGTGCCGTCGTCCAGCTCGATGGCTTCGCACCAGATGCGCCCGAGATCAAAGCTCTTGAACTGTCGATCACGCGCTTTACGGCCAGCCATTGTTTCCTCCGTGGCGACACTTTACCGCGATTCAGACCACCCGATTCGGCAAAAGATCACGGACTGAGTGCGCCGCCGCAGCTGGAGCCCTGACCGGCCGTGCAGCCATAGCAATGATCGGCCACGCGGATTCGGCGCGGCGGGTCTTGGCGTGCCAGCAGATCTTTCAGGTGCATGCGCGCATCCGATTCGCCCAGCGGCAGCCCCAGCATCTGGTTGAAATCGCAGTCGTACAAATAACCCTGGTAATCCACGCTGATCAAACTACGGCACATCACCGCCTTCAGGTTGCCGGGCTGATAGGCGTTTTTGAGCAGGCTCATGTAGTCGTCAAACTGGCCCTTGGACAGCAAGATCGCGCCGAAGCGCTTGATCGGCATGTTGGTGATGGTGAACAGCTGGTTGAACACAATGCCGAACTCCTCGCCCAGCAGCTGTTTGTAGTCGGCTTCGAGCTGGGCCTGGCCCGGCGGCAGTGTGGCGCCCAGCGGGTTGTAGACCAGGTTGAGCTTCAGTCCGCTGCCGTCTGCGCCGTAGCCCAGCTGATTGAGCGTTTGCAAAGCCTTGATCGAGGCCTCGAACACGCCGTTGCCGCGCTGGGCGTCAACGTTGTCTTTGGAATAACAGGGCAGCGAGGCGACGACCTCGATGCCGTGGCCGGCCAGAAACTCTCCAACCCACTCGTAGCCGGGTTCTTCCATGATGGTCGGGTTGAGGCGGTCCATCACGTGCAGTCCGCGCCGGCGCGCCTGCTCGACCAGCCAGCGAAAGTCCGGATTCATCTCCGGCGAGCCGCCGGTCAGGTCCAGCTGATTGACTTCAAGATGATCGGCCGCGGCCAGCGCCTGCCGCATGGTTTCCCGACTCATCAGCTCGGTGCGCTTAGGCCCGGCGGCAACATGGCAGTGGATGCAGGCCAGATTGCACAAATAGCCCAGGTTGAGCTGCAGTGTCTCGACGCGGTCGCGCCGCAGCGGCGGGAAATCGGTTTGCTGGAGCAGAGGGGTGGTGTCTTTCACGGTTGCCAGGATCAGCCGGAGTCTTGGGATGGGAATGTATAGCGCAGCCACTGTAGCAAGTCGGCCTGAACGGGATGTGGTGCCGGCAGCTTCAGCAGCTCATCAATCACCCTGGACAGGTCATGCGCCTCATCCAGATCAGTTCGCGTGGCCAGCCGCAGCCAGTCCAGCTGCCCAGCAATGGCCTGGGTAAAGTCGACCGCGACGCGCGGGCCGCCGTAATGCGGCCGGTTCCAGATGGCCGGCGCCAGGCCGATATTGCATCCAAACAGCCAAAAACCGCCGTCGTCGGCCGGCCCCAGCACGCCGCGCGCGGGCCCGGCCTGCAGATGCCGCGCGGCCAGCCGGAGCTGGCCGGCTTCCAGCTGCGGCAGGTCGGCCCCGATCAGGATGCCGGCGCCGTGGCGCTGAACCAAGGCATCATGCACCGAACGCATGCGCTCGCCCAGGCCGTCACCGCTTTGCAGCAGGCGTGGCAGCCCGGCCCAGCGCGCATCTTCAAGGCCGGCCGCTTCCGCCACGGCCCAGTACACCGGTCCGATATCGGCGCTGAGAGCCACCTGGGCCACGGCGCGGGCACAGCGCAGATGGCACTCAATCGCGCGCTTGGGCCCAATAGCGGCGGCCAGGCGCGACTTGACCACGGACAATCCCGGGGTCTTGACGAAGATGGCAATGGCGCTCATGGTGCCGGACCGGCAGGCGGGCTGGAGCGGGCCTGGCGAATCAACCGACGGGCATTGAGCTGATGCTGCCAGGTGGTACGCCACCAGCCATGTTCACGATAGCGGCGGGCGCTGGTCAGGATGCGCCCGCCAATGCGCGTCGCCGGCAGTCCGGCGGCCCGCGCCCGGACGACAAAATCCAGATCTTCACCACGCTGCAGGTCCTGGCGAAAACCGCCCAGCGCATGAAATTCCCGCGCCGAAACACAAAAAGCCTGATCACCGTAGGGCAGGCCGAACCAGCGCGAGCGCAGATTGGCACCCAGGGCGTTGAGCCGGGTCAGGCGCGGGCCGTCCGGCAAAAAACCCAAATCCAGATAGCCCAGGCCTTGACCGCGCTGCGCACACCAGGCGCGGACGGCTGAAAAGCTGGACGGATCCAGCTGCGAATCGGCATGCACAAACCACAGCCAGTGGCTGCTGACCGCAGCCGCGCCGGCATTGAGCTGGCGGCCACGACCCGGCCGGCCGTGCAGCCACTGAATGTGTTCGGGCAAGTGCCGAGGCCGCGCATCGACTGCCGTGATCAGCATTGGCCAGTCGGGCGGAATCCGGGACACCAGACTGGCCCAGGCGCGCTCGCCAGGGCCGGCCGGGATGATCACGCTCAGCTCAGGCTGCGACATGGCTTCAATGGGCAATACTGCCGGCGGCCGAACTCCGGCACTGCATCCACATGGCGGCGTGCGGTTATTGGTCCGTGGCGCGGCGCCGGAACAACACGGCGGCATACAGGAACACTGCCGCAATCAGCACGCCGATCCACATCTCGGGCTTGGCCAGGTGACTGAACACGTTGCCAAAGCTCATGAACAAGCCTTCGTTGAACTCGATATTCTCCACGCCGCCGCTAAAGTCGATATTGGCATTGCCCGGCAACACGCCGGTGCCCAGGCGGCGCAACATCATGGCGCCGATATTGTATTCGGGCAGGCGGAAGCCCGAGATCAGGCTGTAGCTGTGCTGGGCCAGCGATATACCGGCCGGAATGGCAATGGCAATCAGAATCGGCAGGCGCGGCGCCCAGGATGAACAAAACAACAACCAGGCATAGATCGGCAGCAGCCACAGCGCCTGCACCAGCAGCCCCAGCACCATCACCGACCACAGCTGCGGCAGGCTGGCCGGCAGCCAGATCGTCGTCAAGGGGTTCACCCCGGCCATCATGGCATACACGGTGCCGATCAACAGCAGGGCCAGATGGGTCAGCACAATGGCCAGAAAGAACAGCGCCGGCACCATCAGGCAGGCGGTGGCCAGCTTCGACAACACCACCGAAAAGTCCGACACCGGCAGCGACTTCCAGAACAGTATCGAGCGGTCGCGGCGGTCGTCAAACAAGCTGCCGGCCAGATAAAACAGCACGATCAGAACCATCAGCTGCAGATGAAAGTTGGAGCCGGCAAACAGCAGCCCAGAGACAATCAGGCGGCGTTCGTCCGCCGGCAGCTCGCTGAACATGCGCACCGCGTCCAGCGTAAAGGCCATTTCATTGTCAAAGCGCGCCCCCAACACCAGCATCAGGATGGTGGCCAGAATGATCAGGCCGGCGATGCCCAGCGGTGTCCATTTGAACGCGATCGGGCTTTCCCACACTTCCCGCCGCAGCAGGATCCACATTTGACTCAGCTTGCTGGTGCTCATGCGGCATTCTCCAGGTCGGTGGGTTCCTGGTCGCCCATGAGCGCGACAAACAGATCAGCGATGCTGGGCCGATGCAGCTCGCCCAGCGCTTCCAACTGCTGCAGATCGGGACGGTCGTAGAGCAGAATATGGCGCCCGAACAACACCCGCTCGTGAATCGGCCCCAGTGCGCGCGCGGCCTCGACGCGGTCCGGCTTGACCATCAGCTCGGCAAAACGCGCCTGGATATCGTCCATGCTGCTGTTCAAAATCAGCCGCCCTTCCTTGATGAAGATCAGGTCGGTCAGAATGTGTTCGATTTCCTCCACCTGGTGGGTGGTGACCAGAATGCTGCGTTCTTCATCGAAGTATTCGTTCAGCAGGTTGGAATAAAAGCGCTTGCGGAACAGGATATCCAGGCCCAGCGTGGGCTCGTCCAGCACCAGCAGCTTGGCCTCGATGGCCATCACCAGGGCCAGATGCAGCTGCACCACCATGCCCTTGGACAAGGTCTTGACCCGCGCGTCCTGGCGGATCTTGGTCGCGGCCAGGTAGTGCAGGCAGCGCTCGCGAGAAAAGCGCGGGTGCAGGTGCTC
>SLJA01000028.1 GCA_007135355.1 Wenzhouxiangella sp. | reverse complement strand
TACTACCAGCCGGAAGCCTACGTGCCTTCGACCGACACTCTTATCGAAAAGGACGCGTCGATCAACTAGCACATCGAGCAGATGCGCCTGTCGGCGACCAAGGCCCTGCTCGAACGCCGTGCCAGCCTGATTGTTGCCACGGTTTCGGCTATTTACGGTCTGGGCGACCCCAGCGCCTTTCTCAAGATGACGCTGCCGCTCAAGATCGGTGAGCGCATGAGCCAGCGCGAAATCCTGCGCCGCTTGGCCGAGATGCAGTACGCGCGCAATGATTTTGAACTCAGACGCGGAACCTACCGGGTGCGTGGCGAAGTCATCGACATCTTCCCCGGCGATTCCGAGATCGAGGCGGTGCGGGTCGAGTTGTTTGACGATGAGATCGAGCGCATCAGCTATTTTGATCCGCTGACCGGCGAAATTCGCGACAAGCTCGACGAGCTGACGATTTTTCCCAAAACACATTACGTGACGCCGCGCCAGGTCGTGCTCGACGCCGTCGAGGCGATCAAGGCGGAGCTGGCCGAGCGCCTGCCCCAGTTGGAAAGCGCCGGCAAGCTGCTGGAGGCGCAGCGTATCAAGCAGCGCACCCAATTCGATATCGAAATGATGTTGGAGCTGGGATACTGTCAGGGTATCGAGAATTACTCGCGGCACCTGACCGGCCGTCAGCCCGGCGAGGCGCCGCCGACCCTGTTCGACTACCTGCCGCGCGACGCCATTCTGATCGCTGATGAGTCGCACGTGACCATTCCGCAGATCGGCGGCATGTACCGCGGCGACCGGGCCCGGAAGGAGACTCTGGTGGAGTTCGGCTTCCGGCTGCCCTCGGCGCTGGACAACCGCCCGCTGCAGTTTGAGGAATTCGAGGAGCGCGCGCCGCAGATGATCCTGGTCTCGGCCACGCCGCGCCAATGGGAGCTGGAACGCTCGCCGGTGGTCGCCGAACAAGTGGTGCGGCCGACCGGCCTGGTCGATCCCGAGGTCGAAATCCGTCCGGTGGCGACCCAGGTCGATGACTTGCTATCGGAAATTCGATCCCGCGTGGAGCTTGGAGACCGCGTGCTGGTGACCACCTTGACCAAGCGCATGGCGGAGAACCTGACCGAGTACCTGAGTGAACACGAGGTCCGCGTGCGTTACCTGCATTCGGACGTCGACACAGTGGAAAGGGTGGAAATCATCCGCGACCTGCGCTTGGGCGCTTTCGACGTGCTGGTTGGCATCAACTTGTTGCGAGAAGGGCTTGATCTGCCTGAGGTTTCATTGGTGGCCATCCTGGATGCCGACAAGGAGGGTTTCCTGCGCTCGGAAGGTTCGCTGATCCAAACCATCGGTCGCGCCGCCCGCAACGTGCGCGGCAAAGCCATCCTGTATGCCGATCACATCACCCAATCCATGCGCCGCGCCATCGACGAGACCGAGCGACGCCGGGCCAAGCAGGTCGCGCACAACCAAGCCATGGGCATCACGCCGCAAACCATCGTCAAAAATGTCGCCGACATCATGGCTGACGCGCACCAGGCGCCGGGGCGCAAGAAAACGGCACGCAAGGCGGCGGAAAAACGCGCCGGCTACGCGCCCGAGGTGCATTCTCCCGAACAGGCCGCGAAGGAAATTGCGCGGCTGGAAAAGGCCATGTTCAAGGCGGCGGAAAATCTGGAGTTCGAGGAAGCCGCGTCTCTGCGCGACCAGATCAGCCGCCTGCGCGAACAAGGCTTCCGCGCGCCGGGCCATGCCGCTTGAGTGTTTACGGCTCACCATGGATCGGCCACACGCAGAGGCGCGGAGCCGCTGAGATCGCGGAGAAAATTGTGTGGTACGGCGTTGGCGTGAGCCCAAGCCGGTTGTTTAAATCCTCTTGTTCCTCAGCGAACCCCGCGTCTCTGTGCCTCTGCGTGAGGGCAAATGGCGGAATTGGTTTTGGCTCAAGATTGGGTGCGATCTCGGGGTGATTCGGGCACGGTGATGGCCCAGATGAGGGCGAGAATCCAGCCGATGCCGAAAAACGGCAGGCCGAGGATATTCAATGCGGCCAGGGCGCCCAGGCGGGGATGTTTGCGGTACCAGCCCACAGCGGTGGGGATGAGCAGAAAGGGAATGCTCACTACAAAAATGAACAGCAATTCATTGAGCGTCAACATGTTCTGGTACGTGTGCCTAAGCGCGGAAAATGTCGGTCAAGGCTCGATCCAGCTGTCGGTATTCGAATGGGTAGCCCGCTTGCTCCATACGGGCCGGCAACATTTTAGCGCCGGTCAGCAGCAGGCGTGACATTTCGCCGAAGACCAGCTTGAGCGCGAGAGCAGGCGCTGGCAGCACGGCCGGGCGTTTGAGCGCACGCCCCAACTCCCTGGTGAACTCGGCATTGGTGACCGGGTTCGGCGCCGAAGCGTTGAAGGCTCCCGACAGATCATCTCGTTCCAGCAGGAACAGAATCATGCCGACCATGTCGTTGCGGTGAATCCAGGGCATGTACTGCTGTCCGTTGCCGAGCTTGCCGCCCAGCCCCAGCTTGAAGATCGGCGCGGTCTTGGTCAGCATGCCGCCGCCGGCGTCCAGCACCAGACCGATGCGCAGGATGGCCACGCGCACGCCCAAACTCTCTGCGCGCTGGGCTTCGGCTTCCCAACGCTTGCACAGTTGATGGGCGAATTCATCGTGCGGCGTGGTCTGTTCGGTGACATCGCGGCTGCCTTGGTCGCCGTAATAGCCGACCGCCGAGGCCGAGATCAGCGTTGCCGGTGGCTGCTCTTGCCTGGAACAAAAATCCACCACTTCGCGCGTGATGTTGACTCGCGACTCGATCAGCGCTTTTTTCTTGGCTTCGGTCCAGCGCCCTTCGGCGATCGGCTCACCGGCCAGGTTGATGATTGCCTCGGGAGCCTCGTCGGCGAAATCCGCCACGCGGGCGCGCGCAATCACTCCTACCGGTAAGGCTTTGGCCGCTTTTTCAGGCGATCGCGACACGACCAGTGGCTGATGCTGGGCAGCGATCAGTGTCCGGCACAATGCCTGGCCGATGAAGCCGCTACCTCCGGTTATCAGAACTTTCATGGTTCTCCTCCCTGCGCTGTCCAGATGCAATCAAGTTATGGTAAGGCAGTCGAATGCAGCGACGATGAAGTTTGCCGCGGGCTGGACGATCAATCCTTGCCGTTGAACAAATCGCGCGTGCCGACCGCCTCCGCGGCCTCGCCGAGGCGCTGCAGGGCCAGGGCGTATGCCGCCACGCGCAAAGAAACCTGGTTGTCGGCGGCCAGGCGCATCACTTGATCAAACTGGTAGGCCATGCGTTTTTCCAGGCGTTGCCGGACATCCTCGGCTGACCAGTAGTCGCCGCTGCGATTCTGCACCCATTCGTAGTAGCTCACCGTCACTCCTCCGGCGTTGGCCAGGATGTCCGGGATGACGGTGATGCCGCGCTGGTCAAGAATGTCATCGGCGTCCGAAGTGACGGGGCCGTTGGCCAGTTCGAGGACGACGCGGGCCTGCACCTCGGCGGCGTTGTCGGCGGTGATGACGTCTTCGAGTGCTGCTGGAATCAGGATGTCGACATCGAGTTCCAGTAACTCGCCGTTGGAAATCCGCTCCGCATCGACCTGGTCGCAGACCGAGCCTTGGCAATAAACGGCTTCCAGCTTGCGCGTATCGTTTTTGGCCCGGATCAGGCTGGGTACGTCGAATCCGTCGCGCGAGACGATCGCGCCGCTGGAGTCACTGACGGCGACGATGCGGTAGCCGTCCTCGGCCAACAGGCGGGCGATGCCCTGGCCGGCATTTCCGAAACCCTGGATTGCAACGGTGGTTTCGGCCGGTTTCCAGCCGCGTTCCTCGGCCAGTTTGGCAATGCAGACATAACCACCGCGCGCCGTCGCGTCGCTACGTCCCTGGCTGCCGCCGAGGCCGAGCGGTTTGCCGGTGATGACGGCGGGTTCGTGGCGGCGCACGACGTGCGCATACTCGTCCATCATCCAGCCCATGATGCGTTCGTTGGTGTAGACGTCGGGCGCGGGGATGTCGAGCTGTGGGCCGATGAATTCGGCAATGCGCCGGATCAGGCCCCGGCTGAGACGCTCCAGCTCCAGCTGTGACAGGGATTTGGGGTCGACGGCAATGCCGCCCTTGGCGCCGCCGTAGGGCAGATCCATCACCGCGCACTTGCACGTCATCCAGAAGGCCAGCGCCTTGCATTCATCCAGGGTGACGTCAGGGTGATAACGAAGCCCGCCTTTGCCCGGCCCGCGCAGATCATTGTGATGAACCCGATGGGCGGTGAACATCTCCAGACTGCCATCGTCGCGGCGTAACGGCACGGAAACCGTGAGCACGGCCTTGGGGTGGCGCAGGCGCACGTAGGTCTCCTCGGGGATATCAACCAGCTTGGCGGCGGCGTCAAGTCGGCGCAGGGCGGCGACAAAAGCGGAGTGATCGGTCATGAAGTGCGAGTTGCGATGACAGACTCTCACAGTAGCAAATCCAGCCGCTTTTCGGCATGAAAGCGGACCGTCCCTCCGGCAAGCTCATGACGGGGCGCTTACAATGGGTGGCTTGTGTTTCTGACTTTGCATAAACCCATGGAACAGACAGCTGTCAAGAATCTTCTCGACGACCTGCAGCGCCGCGTCGCGGCGCTCAGGGGGTACCTTTGACTACGATGGCAGAGTAGAACGGCTGGAAGAAGTCACCCGCGAGCTGGAAGACCCTTCGGTTTGGGACAAGCCGGAGCATGCCCAGGCGCTGGGTAAGGAACGATCGGATCTGGATCGTTCGGTCACTGCCCAGCGCGACGTCATTGAGGGCGTACGCGATGCCGGAGAACTGCTTGAACTGGCGCTGCTGGAGGACGACGAGGAAACCCTGAGCAGTGTCGCTGACGATCTACAGCGTCTCGAACGCGCGGTCGCCGACCTGGAATTTCAGCGCATGTTTTCCGGTGAGATGGACAACCGGCCGTGTTTCATTGATATCCAGGCCGGCTCCGGTGGCACGGAAGCCCAGGACTGGGCGGAAATGCTGCTGCGCATGTACCTGCGCTGGGCCGAGCAGCGCGGCTGGAGCAGCGAACTGATCGAGGTTTCGGCCGGCGAAGTAGCCGGCATCAAGAGCGCGACCATCCGGGTGGAAGGCGACTACGCGTTTGGCTGGTGCCGCACCGAAACCGGCGTCCACCGCTTGGTGCGCAAGTCGCCTTTCGACTCCGGCAACCGCCGCCACACCTCGTTTGCCAGTGTTTTCGTTTCGCCCGAGGTCGATGACAATATCGAGATCGAAATTGATCCTTCGGATCTCCGCATCGACGTTTATCGGGCCTCGGGCGCGGGTGGCCAGCACGTCAACCGCACCGAGTCCGCGGTTCGCATCACGCATGAACCCAGCGGGATTGTGGTGCAGTGTCAGACCGACCGCTCGCAGCACAAGAACAAGGATCGCGCCATGAGCCAGCTGCGCGCCAAGCTCTACGAAATGGAATTGCAGAAGCAGCGCGAGAAGTCACAGGCCCAGGAAGATGAAAAGGCCGATATTGGTTGGGGCAGTCAGATCCGGAATTACGTGCTGGATCAGTCCCGAATCAAGGACCTGCGCACCGGCGTCGAACGTTCGGATACGCAGAAAGTGCTGGACGGCGATTTGGATGAATTCGTTGGCGCGCAGCTCAAGGCAGGTCTGGTTTGAAGATCGTTTTTAACCGCGGATGAACGCAGATGAACGCGGATAAAAAGAACAAGCCGCTGATAGATGATCGTAAAAGCATGAGCGCATTATTTATCGACCAAGCCGGCAGGCTCCGATCCCCATCTGCGTTCATCCGCGTTCATCTGCGGTAAAAAAATCCGACGCACAGGCCAGAAAGACATGACCGAAGAAAAGACAGCAGACCAGATTCCAGACGAGAACCGGCTGATCGCGGAGCGGCGGGCCAAACTGCGGGCGCTGCGTGAGGCGGGTGAGGCTTACCCGAACGACTGGAGGCCGGATGCCGATGCGGCCGGGTTGCTGGAGCGTTTTGCCGACGAGGAGGCCTGGACGCAGGAAGCGCTGCAGGGTGTGGAAGAGCGCTTTTGCCTGGCCGGGCGCATCATGACCCGGCGGATCATGGGCAAGGCGGCGTTTGTGCATATTCAGGACGGCTCGGGGGCACAGATCCAGCTGTATCTGCGCCGGGATGATCTGCCCG
>SLJA01000137.1 GCA_007135355.1 Wenzhouxiangella sp. | reverse complement strand
CCATCCGGGGAAAGTTCCATTCGCGGAACAGCTGGTCGCATTTTCGGAAGACCAGTTCACGGTGACCGACGCGCCCGGGTTGATCGGGCTGGTTGGGGACAGGGATAAACTGGGTTGCGGCGGTGCCGACGGCGAGGTGACGGTCAGGTTATTGCCGGCTTGACCGGAGACTTCGGCTCCGCCGTCGACTGAACACAAGACCTCCAGCCGATAGGCTCCTGTGGAAGTGCCTGAAGGCACATTCAACGTACGTTGCCCCTCGAGCGGCAACGTTCCTTGGTTATTCCAGGCCGGCAGATTTCCGCCAGCCCGGCAGGTGTCTGCACCCGAACTCCCCCACAGCACCTCGACGGTGGCAGGAGGCTGCACCGTGTTCGGAATGACCATAACGGGCGTCACAGCCAGGCCCGCTTCAGACGAGAAACAATCGGACAAATTGCTGATGCCCAATTGAACATCTCCGGTGGCTCCACTAATCACAAGATCGGAGAGAACGCAATCAGAAACCTCACCATTCAGAATGAGTTTGGGTGAGGTAGCAGCAACAGAGTTTAAAATCGTTGCTAGGAAAATTACCGTAACGACCGATGCACGCATAAAAGTATGAATTGAGGTTATCCGTTCAAATTTATAAAGCTGGACCAGCAGGGCTGCCGCAGTTCTACCGAAGCCAAGCTTACGACTGGACAGATTACACTGATTGGAGGACTGGAAACCGACAAAGTTCCGGCACATCGCAGTCGAATTTAGACCGTTCAAGCAAGACTGAATGCCACACGCGAACCAAACGATTCAGAAGGGACGCAGTATACATTACTGAGAAGCTTACAGGCCATCCGCATCAATTGCACGGCAGCATTGATTGCACGAGCCAAGGCTTGGCGCCAAGCCACAGGAAGGCTGTTGGCTGCAGAGTCACCGGTTCCGGGCGAAGCGTTAAAAAAAGGGCCACCCTGCGGGTGGCCCTCATGGCATTTCATCGCTCAAGCTAGGCGCTTGTTACGATTGGGTCCCCCCCAGCACCTTCCGGCTACCACGATGGTTGAAGGTCGCACCGTAGTTAGACAGAGTGCCACCGGGCAGCACGCCATTGTTGAACGTCTGGGCGGAGAAGCCGATCACGGGAAGGCCGACATAACGGTCTCCGGTCCGCACTGCAGGCCGGGAGGTTCTGTTATCCCCATCTGCGAAGTCAAACCGCAGCCAACCTTCCTGGAAGCCCGCCGGCAGCTCGAAGTTCGTGGGCGTCAACGTAGAGAACGCAGGCCGCTCAGGCTCTCCGAAGATCTCGGTTGCCGCAGGAATATTTCCATCCCTGGAGAAGCGAATAATCTCGGCTTCACGACAGATTTCGAAAAATCCCTTCGGCGGCGGCGGAGACACGATGATACCGGTGGCTGGTTCGCGCTCTTCACGATCCCAGACGCGCGGCGTAACCCTCTCACAGGCCTGACCGCCAGCACCGCCCTGCAACCACAGATTAGTGAACGGCGGGATCGGTCCTGCGCCGAGGATCTTTCCGCCTGGTGCATTATCCACATGGAAAGCCTTGGTCGGGAAGGTCATCACCCACTCGGTGCGCCCTGCAAGCACGTCCAGCACGCCATACTCGTTGAAGAGCTGGTTGTGCATGATCGTGGCGTTAACGGCTTCGACACCTTCCAGCCACACCTGCTCATCAACATCGACCACGCCGGTTCTGTTCACAAAAACCCGCGACGTCGTATCACCACTATTCAAGTTCGGCAGGATCGAGCCAGGATCGGTGTGAGAAATCACCCCAGCACTCCAGAACGAATCGATAGCGACCGCGTTATAGGACAGCATGGTGCCTTGCCGAACGTTGACGATCGTACCGCTACCAAACAGGCCGCCAGACGGAGGCGCAAGGCCGAAGGAAGGATCGGTAGCCCAAGGGCCAGTAGTCCACAGACCTGTCAAGGCGTTGCAGTTACCGGGCACGCCATTCACGTGCTTGATAAACCCTTGAACGGTTGAATCGGTGACCACGCCCATCTCAATAACTTCGATGTAGCCAGAGGCGGTTCGCTCGATCCCCTGCGGACCCCGGTCATTGTTTGGACCGGTGTACTGGAAGTTCAAAAAGTCTTGCACACCGCCCTGCAACTCAAACAGGTTCGGCACTGTGCAAGACCGGTCAGTAGTCGTCATCTTGCCGCCGCCAGCTGCGGTTTCCTGGAGCGCAGCCGTCCAGACATCCCAAGGCGACAGGTAGAGGTTGAAGTCAAGAACTTCTCGTGAGTTCAGCGCTTCCATGAAGCGAACTTTCACAGCCTTGTGGTCACTCGTCGTATTGACGATCGAAATCAAGGTGTCGTTCCCGCCCCGGACGGTGTAGTAGGGATACAACAACACCTGACCGAGGCCGTCAGGGTTGACGTTGACCGCGTGCGAGACGCTAGCCATCCCCGCCAGACCAGTCAAACCCGCCAGAACGGCGGTCGTCAAGCTATTTCTTTTCATTACAACACTCCTAAAAATTGTCAATACAGGGCTCTGCATCATTTAGTGCCGCCAAGCCGGACTCTTCCGACTCGACCGACATTGGAGATTCTAAGTCAAATCGTTACCAAATGTAAAGCGGTGATTTCATCCGCGTAAGTACCACCACTGACCGTCGTGCAGGATCCAGCGTTCCTCTATCTGGGTTGAGACCCGCATAGAGGAAATCCCGGTCGGACCCGCCACGACCTGGTAAGTCAGAGTAACGCTGGCATCGCAGACCGGGCCCTCACATTCGACCGAGACAAGTTCAGCATCCAGGACCCGAATTGGACGTGTTGCCATTTCTACCAGAAAATCGGCCAGCGGAGTGGTCTCTCTAAACCCTGGGCTATGCATTTCCCACGCCGCTTCAAAATCTCGCTCAATTAAATAGGCCCAGCGCTGCTCGATGCGCTGTTCCGGCGTGGCATCAGGCTCCGTGACATTCGGCTGGCAAGCCGAGAGGAAGACCACAGCAACGAGCAGAAACAGAAAAACCATTGTTTTATATGACATTTTTTTCCTTGGGGTCAACCTGAAAAAACATGCTGTATTGGTTCAGCGGTGCGCCGCTTTAATCGCGCAAACCGGTCCGCAATGGCTGCAAGCCGCGGAACTGGCGTACCATCTCGTCGGACACATCGCGCAGGCGGTCGCTGGAGTCGATCACCGACGGCGTGATCAGCACCAGCGTCTCGGTGCGCACGGTCTCGTTGCGGGTCTGACGGAACAATGCACCCAGGCCGGGAACGCGCTGGATACCCGGCACGCCGGATTGCGACTGGGTCTCGTCATCCTGGATCAACCCCCCCAGCATGATGGTCTGTCCGGACTGGACAGCCACGTCGGTCTGGATGGAACGGGTATTGATGGTCGGGTTGTCGCCAACGCCGGGGGCGCCGGGCGAAGAAACCTCCTGGCGAATATCGAGATAGACCAGACCGCCGGGGTTGACCCGAGGGGTCACGTCCAGCGTCACCCCGGTGCTGATGAACTGGACATTGCCGATGGTACTGGCCCCTTCGCCAATGGTGCCGCCGACAAAGCGGGTCGACTGCACCGGCAGCTGGCTGCCCACATTAATGGTAGCGCTGGAGTTATTGCGCACCATCAGCGACGGCGATGAGATCGTGCGAACGTTGGAAACCGTCTCCAGCGCATCGATGGTCGCGGCGACGAAGGTGCGATCAACGGCGCGGCGGGTCACACTGCCCAGGGCGCCGGTGCCGGCGCCGAAAATCAACGCGTTCTGGTCCCGACTGGGGGCAAAACCGTTGGGCAGTTCCGGGCCACCGGCGTCGGGACCGGTATTGGCCAGAAACCAGCTGACGCCGTAGCGCAGTTGATCGGTCAGCTCGACGATCAGCACCTGGGCTTCGACCAGCACCTGCAGCGGCTCTTCGTCCAAGCGGCGGATCGCCGACAGGATGGCGTCGTACTGAGCCGGTGTGGCCTGAATCAACAGCGAGTTGGTTTCGGTGACGGCGGTAATGCGGACATCACCGTCGTCGCCGAGGGCGAGGCCGCCTTCGGTGGCCCGCGGCTGTTCGCCTCTAGCCGGCTCCTGACGGCGCATTTCACCCGCGCTGGTAATCGTCGCCGGCTCCATACCCGGTGCCAGCGCGCCCCGCTCGGCCCTTGGGCGCGTGGCTCGCGTCCCGCCAGTGCCGAAGATGTCGCCGAGGTAACCCGCCAGGACATCCGCTTCCAGGTTTTTGACCCGGTACACCCAAAGCCGCGCACCGGCACCGGGACTGGAGCGATCCAGACGAGCGATCCAGCGTTCGGCCTGATCGAGATAGTGTTCGTTGGGCGTGATGACCATGATGGCGTTGAGG
Source organism: Wenzhouxiangella sp. (assembly GCA_007135355.1). GTDB lineage: Bacteria > Pseudomonadota > Gammaproteobacteria > Xanthomonadales > Wenzhouxiangellaceae > Wenzhouxiangella. Next base: position 1,835 of record SLJA01000137.1, on the reverse strand, counting down.
CGCTCCAGCGGCAGGAAGCGGAACATGCCGGCCAACGGTGTATCACCGCCTTCGCCGAACACGGCTTCCAGCTCCGGCAGCAACTCGCCAACCTCGATGCGGTCGAGGCTGAACAAGCCCACCGACATGCCGGCCAACCAGTCCACGTCGAAGGTTTCGATGATTTGCAGGTAATTGCGCAACTCGAAGCGCGTGCCGGCCAGGAACAGCAGGCTGCGGGCGTCATCGGCCCGCATGACCCCATCTTCGCGCGCGTAAGGCTCGAGGATTTCCGCCATCTGCCCAGGGGCGATATAGCGCAGCGGCACTGCCATGACTTCGTAACCGCGGGCTCGGGCGGCCGAATCAAAGCGCGGCACCAGATTGCCGCGGACGGCATCACTGATGGGCAAAACGTGATAGCGCCCTTCGCGCCAGATGATGGTTGCGCCGTTCCAGCGCAGCAACATCTCCAATACCGGCATGACCTGGTCGCGGGTCAATGGCCGGGCAGTGGCGAACGTCACCTCACCGGAAACGCCGGGGGCAATGGTGTAGTTTTCCTGGAACAGCTGGCCGAGGATCGCCTGGACGACCTCCTGGATCCCCTGGCCTTCAAAGTTGAGGGTAATTTCACCGTCTTCGCCGGGCGGCTCGGCCCGCGGCGCGGTCGCCCGCTCGTTGATGAACACCCCGGTGCCGACAAAACGCTCCGAGCCGGTAAAGGCTTCTTCCTCGTCGAACTCCTCCGCGCCCAGCAGCACCTCGTCCAACGACGGATCCACCTCCAGCGCCACTGCCGGTCGCAGCCGCTGCTCCTGCCCGGCAGGCTCGGAACGCTCGGGCAGAGCCGTGCACGCCGCCAGCAGCAGTGCGGCCGAAACCGTCGCGGCAAGGCGCACCCACTGACGACCGAGCGGCCGGTTTATTTCCATCTTCATCAATTATCCTGTTGTTGTTGAGCGCGTCGTTCGGCCTCGGCGCGCAGTTCCGCGCGTCGTTCGGCCACGCGCCTTCGGATTTCTTCGGCGCGGGTGCGAGCCGCGTCGTCAATCTGGGCCGGCTCTGCCGCATCTTCTTCGCTATCGGGCGCTTCAGCCGCCGCGGCGACCGGGGTCGGGGCCGGACGGCTGGACGCGGGTCGGGTCAGACCACGCGTGTTGACTTCCAGTTCCAGCCCGGCGCTGCGGCCATCCACTGCAACGAAGTTGACCATGCGTGGCTCGATGCGATCCAGTCGCCAAGCTGCTTGCTCACCCTCCAGGCTCATGCCTTCGCGCAAAATCAGCGTGTGGTTGGCTGCCTGATCGCGGATCATGGCCATGCGCATATCGGGCGTAATAATGATGCCGGCCAGGCTGGCCTTGAGTTCGGGCACCGGCTCCTCTTCGTCCGGGTCTTCTTGAACCAATTCCAGGCTCTCCGGCTCGAAATCAGCCGATTGCAGCACCGGCAGGCGCCGGTCGGAAAAGAACACCGGACGGCGGAGAATTTCGTTGTATTCCTCGAACACCTCCAGACCGGTCTGGGGTGAGGCCACCGCAACAACCGCCACGGAGGTATCTCCGACCGGCTCGATGCGATCGAGGTTGACACGCCCGAGCACCAGGAACATAACCAACCCGACCAGCGCCAGCGCGGCGATAAGGCTCGCCAACGCACTGGTCAGCAGATTGTTTTTCAGGTCCAGCATCATGTAGTGGGCGGCCGTGAAGCCTGCTCAGTGAGAAAACCATACATATTGAAGCTGAATTCCACCAGCCCATAGGTTGTGCCGCCCCGCCGGCCACTTTGACCGGCCGCGCTGCGCTGGCGCATCAAGACATTGTCGACAAACACCAGGGGCTGACTGTCTT
>SLJA01000085.1 GCA_007135355.1 Wenzhouxiangella sp. | reverse complement strand
TGTGCCGTGCGCTCCATGGTTCTGGGCGTCAGCTCCGGCCGCTTTGCCGCAGTACCGGGCGATCGCAAGACGCGCAAGTACTACCGCAAGCTCAGCCGCTACGCGGCCGCCTTTGCCTTCCTGGCCGATATCGCCATGCTGACCTACGGCGGCAAGCTCAAGCAGAAAGAGAAGATCTCGGCCCGTCTCGGCGATGCCCTGAGCCAGCTCTACATCTGCTCGGCCATGCTGCGCCGGTTCGAGCAGGAGGGCCGTCCGGCGGCCGACCAGCCGATCATGGCCTGGGCGTTTCACGATGCCATCCATCGCATCCAGAACGCGCTGTCCGGCGTCATCGACAACTATCCGTTCGCCTGGGTGCGTCCGTTCCTGCGCCTGGTGGTGTTCCCGACCGGCCGCTCCGAGCGCGCGCCCAACGACCGCCTGGGCCACAAGGTCGCCGCCCTCATGCTGTCGCCGTCCGAGACCCGCGACCGCCTGACCCGCGGCATCTACAAGTCCGACCGTGCCGGTCACCCGGTGGGCGTCATGGAAACCCTGCTGCCCAAGGTGATCGCGGCCGAACCGCTGGACCGCAAGTTGCTCAAGGCCCTGCGCAGCGGCGAAATCGGCGGACGGACCTACGAGGAGCAGGTCGCCCAGGCCCACGACAAGGGCCTGCTCAGCGACCAGGACGTCGAACTGCTGCTGGATGTGCGCAAGCGCAGCCTGGAGGTCGTGGCGGTCGACGACTTCGACCACGAGGAACTGCAGGCTGGCCTGACCCCCTCCGGCGACGCTGCACGCGCCGAGCACCGCGAAGCGGCCTGAGCTATACTCGCCCCGGCCCTGATTTTCAGGGTCGGGGTTCATCCCCAACAAGTTCGCAGGTGCCCCGGTGCTCAAACGCACGGGGTGAAACGGGAAACCGGTGAAAATCCGGTGCTGCCCCCGCAACTGTAATCGGTATCGATGGCGCCGCCATCGGTGCGGGTCCAAGACAACCACTCTGGCAACAGGGGAAGGAACGGGTCCCGGCAAGTCGGCCATCAATCCGCGCTTGCCACCGAGAGTCAGGAGACCGGCCTGCGTTGATCTGATTACCGGGTTGCGGTGGGCGACCGGGGTGCTCCGGTTGCAGCCTCCAGCTTGCGCCCGTCGTTCCCCGCTACACCTCGCATCCGGCCGATGCGCGGGTGAGCGCGAGGAGCCAACACAATGCAAGCACGTATCTTCACCGGCCTGGTCATGGCCGGCACCCTTCTGTCTGTTTCTTCCGTCGCGGCCGACATGGCTGTCGACGACACCATCATTGTCACCGCCGGCCGTACCGGCCAGGTGCTGGACCAGGCGCTGGCCCGCACCAGCGTGATCACGCGTGACGACATCGAGCTGGCCCAGGCCCCGGACTTGCTGGAGCTGCTGCGCCAGCAGGCAGGCGTCGATGTGGTCCGCACCGGCGGACCCGGCGGCCAGACCAGTCTGTTCATGCGCGGCTCGAACTCCAACCACGTGCTGGTGTTGATCGATGGGGTGCGCGTGGCTGCCGCCGGCACCGGCGGTTTTGCCTGGGAGCTGATCGACCTGGCCCTGGTCGAGCGCGTCGAGATCGTACGCGGGCCGCGCGCGGCGCGCTGGGGTTCGGACGCCATCGGCGGCGTGATCCAGATCTTCACCCGGCAGCCGCAGGGCGTCCGGCTCCGGGCCGGCTACGGCCGCTATCGCGACCGAGCTTTAAGCGCTGGGATCGGCGGGCAGCAGGCCGGGCTCATGCTTGCCGGTCGGCGCGTCGGCGGCTTCTCGGCGCAAAACGAGCGCGGTTTCGCTTTCGACCCCGACGACGACGGCCTGGAACTGCTCAGCGCGGCCGCCGGCGGCGCCAGCCGGCTTGGGCCCGGCGTTCTGGACTGGAGCGCGCGCCTGGCTGACGGCGAGATCGAGTTTGACCAAGGCGTGTCCGACGTGACCAACTATGCCCTCCGCCTGGAATACCAGATGGATGCCGTTGGTGCCTGGCGCTGGTCGGGCAGCACCGCGCTGTATCGCGACCGCCTGGATACCCTCACCGCCTTCGGCCGCAGCGAGAACAACACGCGGCGGCTCCAGGCAGGGCTGATCGGCGAGAACCGGATCGGTGAACACGCCGCCTGGCTGCTGGGCGTGGACGCCTGGCAAGAGTCGGGGGTCGCACGCGGCAGCTGGTCGGACTCGCGCTACAACCTCGGTGCCTGGACCGGCCTGGACGGCAGAGTCAATGACTTCGACTACGAGCTCAGCTTGCGCGCCGACCGCGACGAGTTGTTCGGCAACGCCCTGACCGGCAACCTGGCCGCCGGCTGGCGCCCGGCCGAGGACTGGCGGGTATTTGCATCCATCGGCCGCGCGTTCCGGGCGCCGAACTTCAACCAGCTGTTCTCGCCCGGATTCTCCGGACTGTTCGCCGGCAACCCCGGTCTCGATCCGGAAACCTCGGTGTCGCTGGAGGCCGGCGCCGACTGGCAGCTGGCGCCCAGCGCTCGCCTGTCGTTGAGCCTGTTCCAGACGCGGATTGATGAGCTGATCGACTTCGCCGGCGTCGACTTTCAGGCCATCAACATCCGTCGTGCCCGCATCCAGGGCGCGGAACTGGCCTATCGCCTGCGCGCTGAAAACTGGCGCGGCCAGGCCCAGCTCACCTGGCAGGATGCCGAGGATCGCGACAGCGGGCTGGAGCTGCTGCGCCGGCCGCAGCAAAAGGCGGGGCTGAGCCTGGATCGCCTGTTTGCCGGCGGCCACTGGCTGGGCGTGGAGCTGCTTTATGTCGGAGACCGGATCGACGTCGGCCGCGTCGAGCTGCCCTCCTACACGCTGATCAACCTGCGCGGCGGCTGGCAGTTCAGCGACCAGCTGCGCCTGGAAGGCCGCCTGGAAAACGCCGGCGACCGCTTCTACGAGCCCGCCTTCGGCTTCAATGCGGCCGGCCGGGCGCTGTTCGTAGCCTTGAATTATCGGCGATAGGTCGCTGCCTGCTTCGGCTGGCTGCTTCCACTTTCGCCTCACGCAGAGGCGCGGAGGCGCAAAGGTCGCAGAGAGAACAGCTTCTTTTTCACGGACTTCTCTGACCAGAAAGTAAGGGCCTCCAAGCAGCCCATTCTTTCTCTGCGATTTCTGCGCCTCTGGGTCTCTGCGTGATGCTCTTTTGCAGAGAGATCAGAACATCCCGGTTTCCAGCCGGGCGGCCTCGGACATCATGGCCTGGCTCCATGGCGGGTCGAAGGTCAGCGCCACGTTGACCTCGTCGATGGTGGGAATCAGCTTCAGGCGATCGCGCACATCGGCGACCAGGATGTCCCCCATGCCGCAGCCCGGGGCAGTCAGGGTCATGGCGATGTCGACCTGGCGATGCGCATCATCGCGCTTGCTCAGATTGCATTCGTAAATCAGACCGAGATCGACCACATTGATTGGAATCTCCGGGTCGAAAACGGTGCGCAGCTGGGCCCAGACCAGGTCTTCGACGTCCTTGTCGCTGGCGTTTTCCGGCAGCTTCGGTGACGGCGGCGGCTCCTTGCCGATGGCGTCGGCGTCGTCACCGGCCAGACGGAACAAGCGTCCGTCGACGTAAATCGTGAAGCTGCCGCCCAGGGACTGAGTGATATAGCCACTGGTGCCGGCCGGCAGTTCCACCGCCGTGCCCTCGGGCACCAGGATGACCTCGCAATTGCGCTCAAAGCGGGCCGGAGTGTAGGAGTTGCTGAACATGCGCTGGACCTGGCCGGTTTGAAACAGGATCAATTTGGTCCTGCATTATAACGAGCCACCGGCAGGTGGAATCAACACCCGTGCCGAAATTCAAGCCCGACGCATTCGCGCTTCTCCGCCCTCGCCCCGAGGTAGGTCGGCCTTCCACGGCCGACGTCCGACGCTTGCCGTACTCAGATGCCCAGCGCGCGCTCGGCCGCCTGTCGAGTTAAAGGATGGTAGCCCAGGCGCGCGCGCTCGAACACCTCGATCGCCCAGTCCCGGCCCCAGTCGGACTCGGCCAGCGCCGCATACAGCGGCCGGGTGAACTTGTTGCGGCCCACTTCCAGCAGGAAGCGCTCCAGTCGCTCGATGCCGGGGGCGTACTGCGCCTCGATCGAGCGCATCAGCCACAGGAACAGGATCTCGTAGTTCTGCTGCTCGACCAGGCCGAAGCGTGCGTCCATATCGGCCATCGTCTCGGCATCCAGCCGGCCTTCCAGGCCAACCAGAAAGTGCTGCCACTGGAACACCGACCAGTCGTCCACCGGCAAGTCCCCCAGTTCCGCCTCAGCAGCCAGCCAGCGCTCGCGCCAGTCGTCCACGTTCACGAAGGCATCGGACTGCGGCTCGATTTCCCAGGCCAGTTCCGGCATGCCCGGCACGAACAGCCACTGGTCGACTTCGGCACGGGTCAGGGCGCCGTCGCTGGGTTCGATCAGGTGTTCTTCCAGGTAGACCAGAAAGTCCTCGGTGGTGATCGACTGGAAGGCGAAGTGATCGAAATACGCGCGCAGGAAAGCATCAAAGGTCTCGCGCCCGACGCGGTGTTCGATCCAGTCGAGAAAAAAGCGGCCCATGTCGTAAGGCACGCGGATGAAGGCCTGCTCCGGGTCGCGGTCGAATAGGTCGCGCACCAGCATCCGGTCGCGCTCGTCCAGCCCCTCCAGGCTCTCCAGCAGGCCGTCCCAGGACAGGCGCGCGAGCTGGTCGCGGATCTCGCTGCCGTACAGGGCCTCCATGATGCGGGCCTCGAAGTAGACCGTGAAACCCTCGTTCAGCCAAAGGTCGCGCCAGGCCGCGTTGGTGACCAGGTTGCCGGACCAGGAGTGGGCCAGCTCGTGGGCGACCAGGGCCAGCAGGCTGCCGTCGCCGGCAATGATGGTCGGAGTGATGAAGGACAAGCGCGGGTTTTCCATACCGCCGAAGGGGAAGCTTGGTGGCAGCACCAGCAGGTCGTAGCGGCCCCAGCGATACTCGCCGTACAGGTTCTCGCCAATCTCCAGCATCTCTTCGAGCACGCCAAACTCGGCCACCGCGCGCTCGATCCACTGCGGCTCGGCGTAAACGCCGGTGCGCGGCCCGATCTCTTCAAACACCAGGTCGCCGATGGCGATCGCCATCAGGTAGGACGGGATGGGCTCGGGCATCGCGAAGCGGTATTCACCGGTGTCGTTGCGCTCGAAGGCGTTGCCGGCCGCGCCCATGACCACCATCAGGTCGCGCGGGCTGCGGATGGTGGCCTCGAAGGTGTAGCGCACGGCCGGCGTGTCCTGCAGCGGCACCCAGGTGCGAGCGTAATGCGGCTGGCTCTGCGAAAACATGAACGGCCGGCCCGACGAGGTCTGCTCGCCGTCCAGCCACTGCAAGCCGAAGGCCTCGGGCGAGGTGGCGTAGTCGATGCGCACCTGCTCGATGCCGGCCGGCAGCACGATCACCAGCGGCCGGCCGAGGTGCCCGTGGTCGGCGCCGAAACGCCAGGACACCGGCAAATAGCGCCCATCGGGACGGATGGCGTTGACATCGCGGATGTCGAGATCGCGACTGTCCAGCACCAGGCGCTGAAAACCTGGCTCGACCCGGTCAAGGTCCAGCACCACATGCCCGGACAGCGTGCGGGCACGCATGTTGGCGTCCAGATCCAGGTTGACATGCCGAATCCGCACCCGATCAAACTCGGCAAAGCTGTGCGGATCAATACCGACGCCAATCCGGTGTTCGGGCGTGGGGGTCAGCGCCTGCGGCGGCGCGTCGCGGTCACAGGCGACCACTACCAGGCTGACCAGAGCCGCCAGGGCGATGCGAAACGGGGACTTCATGCGCGAACGACTCCTTGCAAGGATTGTGCGGTTGCGGCGGCCATGATGGCAGCACGGCGGGTCAGAGCGCGTCATCACCCTCCTCGTTGGTGCGGATGCGCACGGCACGCTCGATCGAGGAGACGAAGATCTTGCCGTCGCCGATGCGGCCCGAGGCGGCCGTTTCGACGATGGTCTCGACCACGCGCTCGACCTGCTCGTCGGGCACGACGATCTCGAGCTTGAGTTTGGGCAGGAAATCAACCACGTACTCCGCGCCCCGATACAGCTCGGTATGCCCTTTCTGGCGGCCGAAGCCCTTGACCTCGGAAACCGTCATGCCGGTAATGCCGACCTCACCGAGCGCATCGCGCACGTCGTCGAGCTTGAAGGGCTTGATGATGGCGGT
>SLJA01000039.1 GCA_007135355.1 Wenzhouxiangella sp. | reverse complement strand
CACGGCGGCCAGCGGCGCCAGCAGCAGAATGGTCCAGCCGCGATAGGCCAGGACCATGAGGACAATCAGGCCAAGCAGAATGCCGAACAGTCCGAGCAGCATGGGATCAGTCTCTTTCCAGAAGGTCGTCGAGGTCGAGGGTCGGCTTGACGCCCAAGTCGGCGCCGTGGTCGGCCAGGAAGGTGCCGGCCGACTTCCGCCCGGCGTCAAACAGCATCTGCAGAAAGTCCCACTCGGCGTTGAGCTTGGACGAGTGACCCAGCTTGACCATCAGGTCACTGCTGATGCGGTGCATGCGCATGGCGTGCCAGGCCTTGGCCTCCGAGTTGCCGGGATCGACCACCTGGCGCAGCAGCGCCATCATGCGCAGCTCTTTCAGCAAGGGCGAATTGAACGAGATTTCGTTCAGGCGACTGGCGATTTCGCGCGCGCTGCGCGGTGTGCCGGGGCGCTCGACCGGGTTGATCTGGACCAGAATGGTGTCGTTGCTGTCGCACTCGCAAACCAGCGGGGTCATGGTCGGATTGCCCGAGTAGCCGCCGTCCCAATAGGGCACGCCATCGATTTCAATCGCCTGGTACAAGGTCGGCAGACAGGCCGAAGCCAGCAACACATCGGCCGAAATCTCATGGCGGCGGAACACCCGTCCGCGTCCGGTTTGCACATTGGTCGCGGTAATGAACAGCTTGACCGGACCTTTGGCCAATCCGTCGAAGTCGATCAAATCACACAGAATGTCGCGCAGCGGATTACCCGCCATCCCGCCCATGGTGTACGGCGAGATCAGCCGCGCGGTCAGATCCAGCATGACGAAGGCCGGACTGTTGTCCAGCGTCCACTGCCCCATCATCCGGTCCAGCGGCCCGCGCTTGAACGGGCTGAAGCGTGCCGCATCCGACACCCGGCGCCAGAATTCGGCCAGCAGCCGGCGTGCCTCGTCGCGCCCGCCGCGAGCCAGCCCGCAGCTCATGACCGCAGCGTTCATGGCCCCGGCCGAAGTGCCGGAGACGCCCTCGATGATCAGCCGGTCCTCTTCCAGCAAGCGATCGAGCACGCCCCAGGTAAAGGCGCCATGGGCGCCGCCGCCCTGCAGGGCCAGATCAATCTGGACGCTTTCCTTGGTTTGAGTCGCCATGTGCAGCCAAACATGATTGTGCGCTGCACTATAACGCCTTGACGGTCAACGGGCAAGCATCGCCGCGCGCGCTGCAGCACTCGCGCGACGTTGGTTGCAAGCTCAGATCCCGGCGCTTTCCCACACGAACGGCAGCAGGATTTGCAGCACTTGCGCCGGCCGTTCGCTCAAGCGCCCGGGCGGTAAATGGGCTTCCAGATGCTCGATCCGATCCAGGTGAGCGTTATGCCAGGTCTCGCCGTCCGGGAAGGCGTCGCTGACTTCGGTTTGCTGATAGCCGTCCAGGTTGCCCAGACGCCAGTTGGTCGCCTCGAAATTGGCCACCGGAATACCGGCCTCGTCAAACGCAACCTGATCCGAACAGCAGCCGGTGCCGGCCGGATAGTCCTCGTTCAGTCCGGGATTGGTTTTCAGTTCAATCCCCAGTTCCTCGGCCAGCGCCAGCAGGCGATCACGCGCCCAGGCATGGGCCGGATCGGCCGCCACGGTCACCGGGCCGGCGTGGACATACAGATGGTCGCCGGTGATGATGCTGTCGATATTGATCATCAGGCGCACCTGCTCGCGCTCCTCCGGCGACATGGCGGCGACCACATATCGCGCGCCCTGCAGGCCCACCTCTTCGGCGCCAAAAAAGATCAGGCGAATCTTGTGCTCGGGAGCCGCCCCAGCCAGCTCAGACGCCAGCTCCAGCAGCACGCCGACGCCGGAAGCATTGTCGTCCAGGCCCTGAAGATCCGGACCACCAATGCCGGCCTCGGCTTGTTCCAGGTTACGCGATACGGCCGTGTCGAAATGGGCGCCGACAATGATCATCTCATTCGAGCGACCCGCAATATCGACCACCACGTTGTGCGACACGCCCTCGAACTCGACCGGCTCGGTCGCGCCGGCCGGCACGTGGGTATAGCGCACGGGAAAGGGCTGCAGTTCAGCCGACAATCCCACAGCGGACAGTCTGGCCACCAGGTGTTCGGCCGCCGCCCGTTCCTGTGCCGTGCCGGCCATGCGCCCCGGAAACTCCGTCGCCAGCACGCGCATCTCACGCTCGGCCAGGCTGCCGGCAACCTCAGCCTGAGAAAAGGCCGCGCCGGACGCAGCCAGCCACAACAACATGAACACCTTGGGAAACAGCTTCAGCATTGCATTCCTCGCAAAAAACAGGGCAAGTGGAAGATTCAGGCCAGGGGCGCCTGCTCGCGTCTGCGCACAGACGCCAGCACCACGAAGGTTACCGCGCCGCCCAGGGTCAGGGTGAAAGGGAACAGCAGCACCCAGCGTCCCAGGCCGGGCTGATGCGCCTCCAGCGCCTGGTAGACCAGCACGCCGGCCAGCGGCGCCAGCAGGCCGCGAATGCCGGTCAGGGTGACATGGATGCCCATGTACAGCGTCGACTGATGATCCGGCGCAAAATCGTTGTGGCCCAGGTTCCAGCCCAGCTTGCCCCCGGCAAAGGCCGCCCCCAGCGCCAACGAGCCAACCCAGAACAGCCATTTCTGACCCGTCGCGGCGGCCAGCATGAACAAACCCAGGCTGAGCACAAAGGCCCAAGCCTGGCGCGCGCGGTAGTCGAGAATGTGGACCGCGTCGATGCGCCGGGCCCAGATCGGCGTGAACACGGCCAGGGTCAGCAGCGGCAGCGTGGTGGTGATCATCACCTGGCTGAAACGACCAAAGCCGAATTGTTCGGTCAACAAAATGACCAGCAAGGTGATCACCATCAGGTTGCCGCTGCCGAAGGCAAACATCGTGATCATGTAGCGCCGGTACCAGCGATCGGTTTTCAAAATACCCAGCGCGGCACGAAACTGTCCACCGCGGCGACTGGCGCGCTCGTCGATTTCCTGCCGACGCAAGCGGCCACCGCGACGGATGCGCACCCGGCGATAACTGTGGGCAGCCAGCAGGCCCAGAATGCCGGCCAGCGGGAACAGCAGGCGCCACGACTCTTCCCAGATCGAAATCAGCAGACCGATCAGGGCCGCGGTGATGGCAATGATGATCGAGTAGATCACCGTGATGCGACCGGTGATCTGTCCGCGCACGTGGCGCGGGAAATTGGCCCGCCAGATCGCCGCCCGCAGCGTGATCACCCCGGCCCAGCTCAAGCGACTGGCGATCATGGTCACGGTCATCAACACCAGACCCAGCAGGTTGATCGGCGCAAACGCCATGACGATGAGGAAAATGGCGGTCAAGGCCTTGCACGCCGCCACCCAGGCCGTGCGGTCGCGGCCTTCGGCCAGCCCGGAAATCCACAACGAAGCCACGTTGGCAAAGGCCGGCGCGCCGGCCACCAGGGCCACGGCCAGGTTGACCCAGACCGGATCGGCCACGCCGTCAAACTGGGTCTTGACGATCACACCGATCAGACCGCCTTCCAGCGCGCCCAGCGCCACGGCCATGGTCGCGTTGGCCGACACCTCGCGCGGCATCAGGGTACGGGCAATAAACGGCAGGCGAGCCGGATCAGTCGAAGCGGGCATGGCAGGGCATTGTAAGCCGCGGACGTCGTGCAGCGCGCTAAGATTGCGGGCATGGACTTGCATCACAACGTTGATTACGAGCACGAGCGCCAGTGGCTGGAACCGCTGCTGCGTACAAAAATCCCGCTGGCCGGGACCATGGACTTGCGCATCGGCCGGCTGGATGAACACGGTATTCGGCTGGATTTTCCGCTGGCTCCCAGCGTCAACGACAAAGGCACGGCCTTCGGCGGCGCCTTGGCCAGCGCCATGATTCTGGCCGGCTGGGCACTGCCGCGGCTATTGCTGAGGCGCGAGGCGCTGACGGCCGAGCTGGTCATCGGTCGCTGCGAATTGCGCTTCCTGGCGCCGATATACAGCGGCTACAGCGCCGTTTGCCACTGGCCGGAGGCGCCGGTGGTGGCCGAATTCCTGGCACAGGCCCGCGATTCGGGCAAGGGCCGGCTCGACCTTCAGGCCGGTATTCAGGCCGAAGGCCGGCTGGCCGCCAGCCTTCAAGCCCGCTATGCTGCGCTCATCACCCCCGGCACTGGAGCAACTTGCCAATGAACCCCGGACCTGGTCGTTTTCTGCTTGCCGCGCTGCTGCTGGCTGGCCTGGCTGCATGCGCGGGCAACCAGGTGCAACGGGCCGGCACCGAAACCATGGACGCCTGGGAAAGCCTGGTGCGCTGGAGCCAGTTCGATGCGCTGGTTGATTTCATCCACCCCGACTACCTCGAAGTCAATCCAATCAGCCGGCTCGACATCGATCGACTGCACCAGTTCCGGGTCACCGAGTATCGCGTCCGCCAAATCGTGGCCACGCCGGATGGAAAAACCATCGATCGCGTTGTCCGCATCCGTCTATTCCACGTCCACAGCGCGCGGGAACGAGTGCTCGATCACCGCGAAATCTGGCGCTATGATGCGGAACGACGGGCCTGGCTGCTGCATTCCGGCCTGCCCGACCCGCGTCGAACCTGAATTCGCACCACCAGAGGATGTCCAGCATGCGAACCATTGCCGTCATCAACGCCAAGGGCGGCTGCGGCAAAACCACCATCGCCACCAGCCTGGCCTCGGCCCTGGCCTGGGAGGGTCACGTCGTGGCCCTGGCCGATATGGACCCGCAGCAATCCACTAACGACTGGCTCAAGCATCGGCCCGAAAACTATCCCGCCCTTACCGGCATCGACGCGGACGCCGCCGCGCGACCACCCAGCGATGTCGATACGCTGATCATCGACACACCCGCCGGACTGGCCGGCAACGAGCTCGAACAGATCATCAAGCGCGCCCAGACCGTGCTGGTGCCGGTGCTGCCATCACCGGTGGACATGCGCGCGGCCTGGCGCTTCCTGAGCCATCTGCAGGAAATCCGCGCCGTGCGCAACAGCGATACGATCGTGGGCCTGATTGCCAACCGGGTTCGGCCCCAGACCATCATTTATCGCGAACTGACCGGATTTCTGGAAGGTTTTCGCGTGCCGGTGATCGGCCAGCTCAGGGACTCCATGAACTACGTGCGCGCCTTCGAAAAAGGCCTGGCCGTGGCCGACCTGCCGCCCTACCTGGCCTTTCACGACTGGGAAGAATGGGAGCCGGTGCTGGCCTGGATTCGATCCAAAAAATCCCAGGGCAAAGGCGCCAGCCCCAACAGCCTGCTGGCCGCCGCCATGCAGCGCCTGACCGGCGGCTAAGCCGCCCCGCCCTCTATCAAGCCGCCGCGCGCTGCTGCAGCGGCGGCAGCGTCTTCAGAATCGCGCTTTGGTCGGCGCAGTGGATCAACTCGATGCTGCCGTCATGATGCTCCAGCAATGCCGTGCAGCTTTCCACCCAGTCACCGCAATTCAGATAATTCACGCCGTCGATCCTGGCTATCTCGGGTCGATGAATATGCCCGCAGATCAGGCCATCAACGCGCTGCCGACGCGCCTCGCGCGCTACCGCCCGTTCAAACTTGCTGATGTACTTGACGGCATTCTTCACCCGATGCTTCAAGAACGCGGCCAGTGACCAGTAATCCATGCCGAAGCGCGCGCGCACCCGATTGACCAGGCCATTGGCACGCAGCAGAAAGTCGTACAGGCTTGCGCCCAGCTTGCCCAGCCAGCGCGAATTGAGCACCGCAGCGTCGAACTGATCCCCATGCATGACCAGAAAACGCCGGCCATCGGCGGTTTCGTGCACCAGCCGATCGCGTACCTCGACATTGCCCAGGGCCATGCCCTCGTAGCCGCGCATGGCCTCGTCGTGATTGCCGGGAATGAAATACACCTCGGTGCCGTGCTTGGCCTTGCCGAGTATCGAGCGCACCACATTGTTGTGCGCCTGCGGCCAGAAGCGCCGTTTCTTCAGCGACCAGAAATCAACGATGTCGCCCACCAGATAGAGCTTTTCGCAGCGCATCCGGCGCAGAAATGTCAGCAGATGATCGGCACTGCAGCCGGGATAACCCAGGTGCACGTCCGAGATCCAGATCGAGCGCACGTGGCGCTTAAAGGGAAAAGCCTTGATTGGTTCCATGCGCCAGAGTCCAGTTGACCTGGAAGTGCAGGCTAGACCCGGCTGCTGTCAGTCATATGGCAAGCGCTTGACGTTTGGGTGACAGCGCGCGTCAT
>SLJA01000162.1 GCA_007135355.1 Wenzhouxiangella sp. | reverse complement strand
GCCGTGGGCTGCGTTCCGCTCGCTTGAATTGGCGACGGCCAGTCCTGCACTCGCGCGCCTTGCCCACAACGCTTGTGCGACGGCTGAGCGTTACCTAATTAGCCGCATGGCCCACTAGCCAGTCAACGGCATCAAGGTCAGTTCCACCCGCCGATTCATTGCCCGGCCTTCGGGCGTGTCATTGCCGGCAATCGGATAGTCGGGGCCGTAGCCATAAGTGGCGATGCGCGCTGGATTGACGCCGCGATTGATCAGGTAACGTCCTACGGTTTCCGCGCGTCGAGTCGACAGCTGCAGGTTGTAGCCGCGGCTGCCGACCGAGTCGGTATGCCCGTCGACGACCAGGACCGTCTGCTCGAACTCCTGCAACACCAGCGCGACCGAGTCCAGCACATCAAAAAAGTCGGGTTTCAGCGCGGCCGAGTCGAAATCAAAGGTGACGTGACCCGGCATGTTGAGAATGATGTCATCGCCGCGCCGGGTGACGCTAACGCCGCTGCCGGCCAGTTGCCGGCGCAGTGCCTCTTCGTTGCGATCCATGTAGGAGCCGACCGCCGCACCCGTCAGCGCTCCCAGTCCGGCGCCGATGGCCGCTCGCTTGAGACGATCGCCGCCGGAAATCGCGCCAATCACGGCGCCGATACCGGCCCCGACCGCCGCGCCCTGACCGGTGCGCGTCGCGCGCGGTTCTCCGGTCCACGGGTCTGTCGTGGTGGCACAACCGGCCAGGGCCAGAACCAGCAGGATCAAAAACGTCTTGTTCAGGCCTTTTTTGCAGTACATATTGTCTCCAGTGACTCGATTCAGGCTTTGTATCAGTATGGCCGCCCGGCTCGGACAGTGTGGCAATCCGGCCTGAACTCGCCCTGAATTGTCATCACCCAGGGCCAGATTCTCCCTCTTCAAGCCAGCGATACAAAGTCCGGCGGCCCACGCCCAGCAGCGCCGCGGCCCGACGCTTGTTGCCGCCCACCCGCTCCAGCACGTGGTGAATGTAGCGCTGGCGCAGTTCAGTGAGCGTGGGCAACACATCCCCTTCCAGCAGCGCCGGCGGAATGGGCGCAGAAGCCTCGGTGCCGGGCCGGCCCGATTCCGTGCGGATCCGCTCGGGCAGATGCTCCGGCCCGACCTCGGCGCGATCACAAAAAGTGACGGCTCGTTCCATGGCGTTGCGCAGTTCGCGTACATTGCCGCGCCAGGCATAAGCCCGCATGCGGCGCAATGCTTGCTCGGACAGGGTACGCGCCGGGCGCTGGCGAGCCAGGGCAAAGCGCAGCAGAAATTGCATGGCCAGCAGTTCGATATCCTCGCCGCGTTCGCGCAGCGGCGGCACTGAGAGCTGAAACGCCTCCAACCTGAAATACAGGTCTTCCCGAAAATCCCCGGCCGCGACCTTGTCGAGCAAATTCACGTTGGTGGCCGCCACCAGGCGAACATCGACCTGATATTCACGATCGGCACCGACCGGTCGCACTCGTCCATCCTGCAACGCGCGCAGAAGCTTGGCCTGCAGGGCTGGGGGCATCTCGCCAATTTCGTCCAGAAACAGCGTGCCGCCGTCGGCCTCCCGAAACAGGCCGGGCCGGGCGCGCTCGGCGCCGGAGAATGCGCCGGCCGCATGACCGAAAAACTCGCTTTCCAGCAGGTCGGCGGGAATTCCGGCACAGTTGACGGCCAAAAAAGGCTGATCAGAGCGCCCGCTTTCGGCATGGATGGCTCTGGCGACCAGGTCCTTGCCGGTACCGGATTCGCCGCTGACCAGAACCGGGCCACCGGCGCCGGCGATCTTGCGAATCCGCTCAAACAGACCCAGCATTACCGGGCTGCGCCCTTCGATCCCGTGGAAATCCGAACAGTTGTAGGTCTGTTCAAGCGCGCGCGCTTGTTGATACAGGCGTCGGTAGTCGAGCAAGCGCTTCACGCTGAGCAGGAAGTGATCCATGTCCAGCGGTTTGGTCAGGAAGTTGTCGGCGCCGGCTTTGAGCGCGGCCACCGCGCGGTCCACCGTGCCAAAAGCGCTGATCATCAGCACACCGGGCGGTGGCTGGCGACTCCGCAAGGTTTCCACCAGAGCCAGCCCATCCGCGCCGGGAAGCTGCAGGTCACTGACCACGAGTTCCGGCGCCAACGCGTCGATCTCCGCCAGTGCCGCCTCGGCACTACCGAAAGCCCTGGCGCGATAGCCTTCTGCTTCCAGCTCTTCGACCAGCAATTCCGCCAGCGCGGCATCGTCTTCCACGACCATGACGCCGGCGTCGGGTGCGTTCATGCCGCCCCCTGGAATGACATGCGAAAGCGCGCACCCTTCAACTCGGGTGAGCGGTCAACATGGATTTCAGCCCCGTGCTCGTTGACGACGGCGCGGACGATGGCCAGACCCAGGCCGGTGCCCTCGCCATCTGGACGCTGGCTGTGGAAGGGTTCGAAGATCAGTTGACGCTCTGACTCGGGTATGCCGGGGCCGTCATCTTCGACGCTGATAATGATTTGCTCCTCGCCCGACCATTCGGCAAGCAGACGAACCTGGCTGTTGGCGGCCTGGATGGCATTGCGCACCAGATTGAGCAGCGCATGCTCCAGTCGCGCGGCGTGGCCCTCAATCGAAGCGCTGCCGGCCAGGCGCGGGCAGGACAGCTTGACGCCGACGGCCTCCGCCTGCGGCGCGGCCCCGACCATAACCCGATCCAGCAGAGGCTGCAGGGACAGGTTTTGCGCGCTCGGGCGATCGCTGCGCACGAAACTCATCAGACGGGCGATCAACTGTCGCGTCCGGTCAACCTGTTGGCGAATGCGAGCCACCCGTCGGCGCGGTTCCTCTGCCAGACCCACGTCACGCTCGAGCCGCCGCGCGTCACCATCAATCACAGTCAAGGGCGCGCCCAGTTCGTGCGCCACGCCGGCAGAGAAACGGCCCAACGCGGCCAGGCTTTCCTGCTCGCGCAGCCGCTCCGACAGCACCAGATGCTCCTGCCGGCGTCGCTCCAGCTGCTGCTCCATCTCGCTTATGGCGTCCAGCATGCGGTTCAGTGCACGACCGATCAGAACCAGTTCCTTCGGCCCCTCCAGTCGGGCGCGATGATCGCGCTCACCGGCTTCGATTCGACTCATGCTGGCCAGCAGCGTCTGCACGGGCCGATCAATGGCTCGGCGGTATCCGAACAGGATAAGTAACAGGATCAGCGCCACCATGCCGCTCCACAACCACCAGCCGCGATTGCGAATATCGGCCAGCCATTGCGCCATATCGCTTTCCTGTCGCACCACCTGCAGCAGGCCGATGATGCGGCCGGTCGGCCCGATCAACGGAACGAAATAGGAGTAAACGGTCTGATCGCCCAAGCGATCATAGGCCCCCAGCTCTTCTCCCAGTTGTACCAGTTCCGCCGCCTGGATCTGCTCGCGCGCGCCGGGTCGCGCCTGCCCGGCGACGACCACTCGCTGCCCGGCAGCGTCGAACACGTTGGCACCATAGACACGATCAATTTCGAATACCGCCCCCAGAGACTCTGCAACCCGTCCCAGATCCCCTTCAGCAAAGGCCTGTTGCACCGGAATGCGCAATGAACGCGCGACCAGCTCGATTTCCTTTTCCAGACGGCGTTCCAGCAGGCCCTCCACGGCATCGAATGTGGTCCACATCAGTACGGCCGCCAGTAGAGTCAGCGGAATCAGGGTGTGGGTCAGGAGTCGGTTTCTGAGACTGTTCACCGTTGGTGCCAGAATTGGAACATGCGCCATTATGGCACATGCTGCGTAGGCGGGATGGCCCAAAAGCCGCTCAAGTTCCTGAATTAAAATACGGCTCCAGAATGGCATGTTTATTGCATATAAGTCCGCGCACAGAGTGCGTACACTTAAATCAATCAGGAGTTTTGTCCCATGAAGATCACCAAGACCCTAGCCGTTTTGCTATTGGCCTTCGCCTTTGGTTCCACCGCCGCGCTGGGTCAAGCTGACCCGATGCATCAGGCTCCGGCCGATGTCCAGGTATCCGACCAGCAGCTTGAGCAGTTCGTCGAGGCTCAGGTGGCAATCATCGAAATTCAGCAGGACTACACCGGGCGCCTTCAGGAAGTCGAAGATCCCGAGCGCGCGCACGAGCTGCAAGTGCAGGCCAACGACGAAATGACCGAAGCCGTTACCGACGCCGGTCTGGATGTGGAGTCCTTCAACAGCATCGCGATGGCGATCCAGAACAGCCCGGAACTGCAGCAGCGCTTGACCCTGCTGCTTGAAGATCGATAAACGGAACATCCACTCCGTCAATCCTGGCCACTCTGCCCGCAGGGTGGCGCTAAAGCCCGGATCGGCTCATCGGTCCGGGCTTTTTTCATGTCTTGATTCGCGTGACTCGTGGCCCAGGACCAGAATTCTCCAAGCCCAGGGCAGCGGCCAGGCGCTGAAGGAACAGGCTCAGTAGATGGCCCCGCCCCCTCGCGCGTAGCGCTGCAGCACCTCGGCCGCAGCCTGGCGCAGAACGCCGGTATGGACCATGATGCCGCGCTGTTGGAGATGCTGTATCCAATGCTCGGAGCGCTCGCCCTCGTCGAACCCCACGGATTCGGCGTCCGCTTTGGTCGCGCCGCACAGCACGGATCCGACCCCCGACCAGGGAATTGCACCCAAGCACATGGCACAAGGCTCGCAGGAGGTGACCAACTCCAGCGGTCCGAGTGGCGTATTGGCCAGGCTGGCGCTGCCCAGCCGCTGCTGGGCCAGGCTCAGAGCGATGATTTCCGCATGCGCTGAAGAGCAGCACGCCGGCTCGACCCGGTTGACGCCGACCGCCAGCACCCGACCGCTCTCGGTGCTCACGACCAAGGCTCCGAACGGCCCACCGCTGCCGTTGGCGACGTTGGCCTCGGCCAGGCTGATCGCTACCCGCATGCGCTCTTCCGGACTGTCCAGTGCGCTGGGCAGTCGGGCCAGAAAACCCGGCACCCAAGCCGGCAAATGGAGCTGAATACTCAGTGGATGGGTCATGCCGATGATCTTACCCTGACCGCCTCGAACAAGGCGATCCCGGCCGCGACCGATACATTGAGGCTCTCCATGGCTCCGGGCATGGGGATATGCACCAGCTCGTCGCAGTTTTCCCGGGTCAGGCGACGCAAGCCGCTGCCCTCGCTGCCCAGCACCAGTGCCAAGGGCCCATCCAGATTGGCCTGGTAAAGCGATCGCTTGACACTGCCTGACAGGCCGATGCGCCACAAGCCCAGATCGGCCAGGGCAGCCAGACTGCGAGCGAGATTGGTGACCACGGCCAGCGGCAATCTTTCGGCAGCCCCGGCAGCGGCGCGTCGGGCCACCGGCGTCAAGCCGGCGGCGCGGTCCTTGGGAACGACCACGGCCAGCGCGCCGGCCGCAGCCGCTGAGCGCATGCAGGCGCCGAGGTTGTGCGGGTCGGTTACGCCATCGAGCACCAGCACCAGTGGCTTTTCGTGCCCGACCAGCAGAGTCTGCAAATCCTTGAGGTCGATCGGAGCGCGCGGAACGAATTCAGCAATGACGCCTTGGTGACGCACGCCGGCCGCGCGCCGATCCAGGGCCGAGGCGTCGACCCACTCCACCGGCACGCCGTATTCATTGAGGCTAATTGCTATTTTTTCAGTGGCTTTAGCTGACTGATTAATCCAGACTCTAACAAGCCGATCCGGCGCGTTCTTGATCAGCGCCTCGACGGCATGGATTCCCATGGCCAGCTCGCGTTTCATTTTTCGCAAGCGTCCCTAATCCTTGCGCTGAACCAGGCGCAGATCGATCTTGCGCTCCTCCAGGTTGACCGCGGCAACTTCCACCTTGACCCGGTCTGCCAGACGCAGCTGAATGCCCCGTCGTTTTCCGGTCAGACTGTGACTGACCGGATCGAAGTTGTAGTAGTCGTTGGGCATGGCGGTGACGTGGACCAGGCCGCTGACGCCAAACTCGGGCAATTCGACGAACAGGCCGAAACTGGTCACGCCGGTCACGATGCCATCGAAGACATCGCCGATGTGGCGCTGCATGAACTGGGCTTTGAGACGCTCGTCGACGTCACGGGAGGCCTCTTCGGCGCGCCTTTCGGTCCACGAACAGTGCCGGCCCAGTTCGGCCATGCGCTCGGCCCCGTAAGCAAACTCCCGGCGTTTGCGCTTGCGGCACAGATGCTTGATGGCGCGGTGCAGCAGCAAATCCGGATAGCGCCGGATCGGCGAGGTGAAGTGGGCGTACTGGGCCAGCGCCAGGCCGAAATGGCCCCGGTTTTC
>SLJA01000259.1 GCA_007135355.1 Wenzhouxiangella sp. | reverse complement strand
CTGGCGGTGCAAGAGGGTGAGCAGATCTGGCTGCACGACATGGCCAGCGGTGAGGCCCGCCTACTGGCTCGCCACGAGCATATCGGCAGCTGGCGCTGGCATCCATCCGGCGACTCCATTCTGTTTGGCTGGACCGATCCCTACCAGCCCGAAAACGAAAAGCGGCGTCGGCTGCGCGCGCTGGAAGACCGTTGGGCCACCTTCCGCGACAACAGCCAGCTGTTTGAGCTGGACACCAGCAGCGGACTGATCCGTCCGTTAACCGCGCGCGAGCGCAGCGTGACCCTGCAGGACATCCACCCGACCGGCGATCGGGTGTTGATGTCGGAGCGTCTGATTGACTATACCGAACCGCCGCACTCGTTGTTCCGGCTGTTCGAGATTGATCTGGCCTCGCTGGAAGAGCGCGAGATCGGCCAGTACCGCCTGTTCAACGGTGCCCTGTTTGCCGAAGAGGGCTACTGGCTGCTGGCCGGCCCCGGCCTGGCCCAGGGCGATGGGGCAACCACCGCCGAGGATCTGATTGCCAACGAATACGACACCCAGCTCTATGCGCTGAGCGCCGACGGGCAGACCGCGCGCAGCGTCAGCCGCGATTTTGATCCGGCCTTGCGAGCCATGCAACGCCTGGCCGACGGCACACTGCTGCTGTCGGCCACCCAGGGCGAACAAGTCGTGCTGGTGCGCTACCAGCCGCGCGGCGGGAGTTTCAGTATGATTCCTGCCGGAGTCGAGGTCGTAGAGCAGTTCGTGGTCAGCCAGGAGCGCCGTCCGCTGATGGTCGTGCGCGGCACCGACGCCGACGCGCCCCAGCGCGTGCACCGCATCGACCTGGCCCGCAACCGCCCCGAGCTGTTGATCGACACGCGCGGCAGCGAATACGCCGATGTGGTGCTGGGAGAAGTGCGGCCGTGGTCGTTCACCAATGCCGCCGGGGTAGAGATCGAGGGCCGCTATTACTTGCCGCCGAACTTCGACGCCGAGCGCCGCCATCCGTTGATCGTCTACTACTATGGCGGCACCACGCCGGTCAATCGCCAGTTCACCGGCCGCTATCCCTTCCACCTGTGGGCGGCCAAGGGCTATGTGGTCTACGTGCTGCAGCCGCGCGGCACCATCGGCTACGGCCAGGAGTTGTCGGCCTTGCATGTCAACGCCTGGGGCCGCTACACCGCCGACGACATCATTGAGGGCACCGAACGCTTCGTCGCGGCGCATTCTTTCATCGACGGCGAGCGCATCGGCAATATCGGCGCCAGCTACGGTGGCTTCATGACCATGCACCTGGCCACCCTGACCGACCTTTACGCGGCCTCGATCTCGCATGCCGGGATCAGCGCCATCACCTCGTACTGGGGGCAGGGCTGGTGGGGTTTCGGCTATTCGGGCATTGCCAGCCGTGGCAGCTTTCCCTGGAACAACCAGGATTTGTACGTCGGCCAGAGCCCCGTTTATCACGCCGACCGCGTCACCACGCCGCTGCTGCTGGTGACAGGGGATTCCGACACCAACGTGCCGCCGGGCGAGAGCCACAACATGTTCACCGCGCTCAAGCTGTTGGGACGTGAGGTCGAGCTGGTCGAGTTCCCGGGCGAGGATCACTGGATTCTTGATCGGGAACAGCGCTACGTGTGGTGGGACACCATGCTGGCCTGGTTCGACAAGTGGCTGAAAGACGAGCCGGAATGGTGGCACCACCTGTACCCGGAGACGGCGCCGGCGGATTGAGCGCCGCTATGTTGCACCGCACAAAAGCTTTATGCTAGTATTTGTGCAACGCACAATATTGGTGCGTTTGATTTGACCGAACCCCAACCGAACGCGAGGCAGCACCATGAATACCACCACCGCATTTGCCGAAATGAAGAAAGCTCAGGACATTCTGCTTGAGGCGATCGACAAGTCGGCCAAGACCAATCTGGAATCTGTCGAAAAGCTGATGGCCCTGAACAAGGCGGGTCTGTCCGGCTTTACCGATGTATCCAACCCCAGTGACCTGATCGCCAAGCAGTCGGCTGCATTCAAGGAGTACGCCGAGCATCTGGCCGCGCACATGGAAGCGCTGACCGCCATTGGTACCGAGTCGCGCGAGCAGCTGATGGAGCTGGGCCAGGAGTTTGCCAAGAGCATGGATTTCGCCAGCCTGTTCGGCATGGCTGATGCTCCGGCCAAGGCCAAGCCGCGGACGTCGGCTAAGAGCTGAACCGTCTTTCGCCACGGCGTCAGTCGAAAAGCCGGCGGCCCTCGTCGCCGGCTTTTTTGTGCGCTTGCTAACAGGTTACACTTGGGCCATGGACGCGATCAAACCCGAACCCCGCATCATCAAGAAATACGCTAACCGGCGCCTGTACGACACCGGTTCCAGTCAAAGCATCACGCTGCAGGACGTGCGCGACCTGGTCGGCGCGGGTCACTCGATACAGGTTGTCGAGGCCAAAACCGGCAAGGATGTGACGCGCTCGGTCTTGTTGCAGATCGTCGCTGACCAGGAGCTGCTCGGTCGACCGGTGCTGAGTAACGAATTTCTTGAATCCATGATCCGGGTCAATTCCAACCCGATGCGTGATCTCACCCGCGGCTATCTGGAAAAGGTGATGACCCACTTGGAAGCCCAGCAGGATTCGGTTGAAAGCGCATGGGCTGCGACCCTGAAGTCGGCCGGTATGAAAGATTTTGGCGCCATTTCGCCGTTGGCTCCCTTTCGTCAGTTTCAAAAAAAAATGTTCGAGGTCTGGACCCAGGCCCTGACCCCGAGTCTGCGAGACGAACCGTCAGTCGACCCGGATGAATTCGACGAATCGGACCAGAAACGCTAAGCAATCCTGACCCGGTGTTCTACCGGGCTAATACCAGCATTGAAAAGGACCCTGCATGAAGCTTGAAGAGAGCACTATCGTGATCACTGGCGCTGCGCGCGGACTGGGTGCGGCCATGGCCCACCAGCTGGCCGAAGCCGGCGCCCGCATTGCCTTGATCGATCTGCAATCGGATCTGTTGTTCCAGACCCGCGACAGCCTCCCCGGCTCCGGTCACCACGCGGTAGTCGCCAGCGTGTCGGACGAACAGCAGGTCGAAGCCGCTTTCGAAGAGATTGAAGAACAGCTGGGCAGCATCGATGGGCTGGTTAATAACGCCGGCATCACCCGCGATGGCCTGCTGGTCAAGGTCAAGGATGGCGAGGTCGTTGATCGCTTGTCGCTGCAGCAGTGGCAGCAGGTCATCGATGTCAACCTTACCGGCGTGTTTTTGTGCGGACGGGCTGCCGCCGAACGCATGATCCGCGGCGGTCGCAAGGGTGTGATTATCAATATCGCCAGCATCTCGCGCGACGGTAACTTCGGCCAGACCAACTACACCGCGGCCAAGGCCGGTACAGCGGCGATGACCGTGACCTGGGCCAAGGAGCTGGCGCGCTACGGCATCCGCACGGCTTCGGTCTCGCCGGGTTTTACGGAAACGGAACTGGTCGCCGCCATGCCGGAAAAAGCGATTAACAAGATCACTTCGGCTATCCCGGCGGCACGCCTGGCCCAACCGGCCGAGATTGCATCGACCATCCGCTTCATCATCGAAAACGACTACGTTAACGGACGCGACTTCGCGATCGACGGCGGCTTGCGACTTTAGGATTTCACTGGCGCATTGGGTCGCCTCGCGACCTGGAAGGAACTTCAATTATCATGAACGAACTGCAGAAAACCACCCAGGCCGAACTGGCTGAACTGAGCACCGAAATCACCCGCATCTCGCGCCTGTCGGGCGAATTGGTGCTCAAGCTCACACAGCGCCTGGAGCTGCCAACCGTCGACCCGCTCAACCTGCGCCGGCCGCTGATCCAGGCCACCTGGAGTACGATCCGCAACCCCACGCGCATCATTGGCGCGCAGTGGGAGCTGACCAAGCGCTACTTGGGCTTGCTGAAGTATTTGGGCTTCCGCGCCATCGGCCGCGAAACCTCCAAGGCGGTCACCGCCGCCCGCGCCGATCGCCGCTTCAAGTCCGAGGCCTGGGACGAGAAGCTGATCTTCGACTTGCTCAAGCAGGCCTATCTGCTCAGCGCCGACTGGATGCTGGACAACGTCGCCAAGATGCAGGGCGTGAGTTCCGAGGACCGTCATCGCATCCATTTCTACACCCGCCAGTTCGCCGATGCGCTGTCGCCGAGCAACTTCATCCTGACCAACCCGGAAGTGCTTGAGACCACGCGCAAGGAAAAGGGCGTGAACCTGCTCAGAGGCTTCCGGCGACTGCTGGAAGACCTCAACCGCGGCGACGGCCAGCTGCTGATCTCGATGACCGACTATGAAGCCTTCGAGGTCGGCAAGAACGTCGCCACCACGCCGGGCTCGGTGGTCTACCAGAACGAGATGATGCAGCTGATCCAGTACGCGCCGTCGACCAAGACGGCCTACACCCGGCCGCTGCTGATCGTCCCGCCCTGGATCAACAAGTTCTACATTCTCGACCTGCAGCCGAAGAACTCTTTCATCAAGTACGCCGTCGACCGCGGCTACACGGTGTTCGTCATCTCCTGGGTCAACCCCGACGAGAAGCTGCGCTACAAGCGCTTCGAGGACTATGCGCACGAGGGCATCTTCGAAGCACTCGATGCGATCGAGAAAGCCACCGGCCAGCGCGAAGTCAACTCCATCGGCTACTGCATCGGCGGGACCCTGCTGGCGGCCACCCTGTCGCTGATGAAGTCGCGCGGCGACGACCGTATCCAGTCGGCCACCTTCTTCACCGCCCAGGTCGATTTTTCCGAGGCCGGCGATCTGAAAGTCTTCATCGACGAGCCGCAGCTCAAGTTTCTGGAAAAGAAAATGAAGTCCCAGGGGTACCTGGACGGCGAGAGCATGGCCATGACCTTCAACATGCTGCGCTCCAACGACCTGATCTGGACCTTCGTGGTCAACAACTATCTGCTGGGCAAAAAGCCGGCCAATTTCGACCTGCTGTACTGGAACTCCGACTACACCCGGCTGCCGGAGACCATGCACCTGTACTACCTGCGCACGATGTATCTGGAAAACCGCCTGGTCGAGCGCGGCGGCATCCAGATGGACGGCGTACCCATTGATCTGCGCACGGTCAACATCCCGGTCTACATCCAGTCCAGCCGTGACGACCACATCGCGCCTTACCCATCGGTGTACAAGGCGACCCAGATTTACTCCGGCCCGACTACCTTCATGCTTGCTG
The DNA here is from genome assembly GCA_007135355.1 of Wenzhouxiangella sp. GTDB lineage: Bacteria > Pseudomonadota > Gammaproteobacteria > Xanthomonadales > Wenzhouxiangellaceae > Wenzhouxiangella. The sequence goes on along the minus strand of SLJA01000259.1, from coordinate 1,059 downwards.
GCTCCGGCCATATTGCCGGTGTGATCAACCCGCCGGCGGCCAAGAAATACGGCTACTGGACCAACGATGCCCTGCCGCCCGATCCGGAAGATTGGATTGCCGGCGCCGAGCAGCACCAGGGCTCGTGGTGGCCGCACTGGGACAACTGGCTCAAAGCCAAATCCGGCAAGCGCATCCCGGCCCGCGAGCCAGGCGATGGCGAGTTGCCGGTGATCGAGGCCGCACCGGGCAGTTACGTCAAGGGCTGAAGGGTTGCAGCAGCAGCATGACTGCGCCGGCTTGGCCGAGCGCGGTCTAGCTCAGGTTGCCCTCAGAGACGATCGATCGCCAGGAAGTCAACGATCGTCGGAAGAGTCTGCGACCAGTTGCAGGCGCAATACCGAGGCGGCCTGGCAGAGCTTGCGGTCGAAACACAAAAAGGTGACCCGTTCGCCGATGCCGCTGGCAAGATACTCGGCCGCAGCTAGATGAACACTGTCGTAGGCGCGTAGCGCGAAGGCTTCGGCCATGTCGGCCGCTCGGCGCAAGAGTGCAGCATCGGAATGCACGACAGCGTAATTTTCCCAGTCGAGATCGAAGTCAGCCTTGATCTGCTCAAGTTCCGATTGCGTCAGGCGGCTTTCCCGCGCAAGTCTGGCGTAGGTCGCGCGGGCTTCCACGTAAGCGATTTCATGCGCAGCAACCATGTCGGCAGCCTTCAGCAGTTCCAGCACTGCATCCGAACCGTCCTCGTCAACGTAGGCTTTGACCAGTGCCGAAGTATCCAGGTAGAGGATCAACGCCGGTCTTCCAGAACCATTTTGGTAGCTACTGCCGGGTCGATGCTTGGACGACGGCTGCCGCCGCGCGGCTTTTCGCCATTCCAACGAACCAGCGGTACTGCTGCCAGTCTGCCGGTGTCGGACTCCGAGACCGGCAGCATGCGTACGACGGGTCTTCGCCTGCAGGTCAGAACCACCTCTTCGCCTGCGCGGATGCGACGGACATAATTGGACAAGTGAGTCTTAAGATCACGTACTGAAACCCTTGTGGTCATGAAGAATGTCCTTGATGTGGCCT
>SLJA01000021.1 GCA_007135355.1 Wenzhouxiangella sp. | reverse complement strand
GCGACCGTCAGTCGGCCGTTCATTCGGGTATTGGGCAAAACCGGGTCAGGCCCGAAACTCAGGTGAAAAGTCAGGCCGGGCGCCGACTCGAGTCGGCTGACGGTCCGGGCGACGGCACTGAAAGGCTGCTGGTTGATCACGCCCATGATCTCGGCCGAATCGACCGGCAGCAGTTCGCCCGACTCCCAGCTCGCGCCGGGCTGCAGGCTGAACCATCGCCTGTCGGCCTGACCCGCCTGAAGAATGTCGAGAGCCCAGACGACTTCGTTTCCGACCAGCATGCCGTCATCGGAGGCATCCAGCAAGCTCGTATCGGGTGGCAGCGAGACACGCAACTCGCCATTGGTTGCCGCCTGCGTGGTCTGGTTGGCAAAGCTGACCGTGTACTGCTGGGCAGCCCCGGGTTCAAGCGGGTCGGTTGCCGGATCGATGAAGACCGCCAGCCGCGGCGTGTTTCGCACCCGCACCGACCGGCTGGCGCTGCCGAGCTGGGTCATGCCGGAAAAGGCCTGAACACCGAAATCAATGACGGTGTCATCGGCGGTGCCGGTCGAAACCGGGGGCGGCAGGTGCACGGTCCGGGTCGCGCCCGGGGCCAGCGTTCCCAGCTCCCAGGTCAGCACATTGCCGCTCGAGCAACTGGTGCCCGGGCAGGTACCGCCATCGGAAATGCTGGCAAAGGCGGTACCGAGAAGCTGGGCCGGATAAAGCAATTCCAGGCGCAGGTCGTGCACCGGATCGACGCCGGAATTGCCGACCATCACCTTCACCTTCAGGTAGTCGCCCGCGTAGGGCTCGTCCGGAGTGAGCTCTATGTCCAGGTTGAGCGCGAGCGCCGGTGCGGCGAGGAGCAGTGCCCAGAATCCGACCAGCATGGCCAGAAATTGGAGGCCGCAAATTGAATGGTCGCTTGATTGAACAGATGGCATGCTCTTGCTCCCTCGGGTAGCGCCGTTGATCCGTTATCGGGGTTTGGTACCGGTCTTGCCTGCTGTGGCCGTATCGGTCCCCAGTATTCCCGAAACCTGAAACCCGGCCAGCTACGAGCCTACGCCAGGCAGCTCGCCGGCGGTCTCAAGAGAACCTCAAGATTGATGGCCCGAGCCTTGTCATCAGTGCCGGGGCCGGCGTCACGATAACGATGAAAGGCATCTCAGCCCCGAAAGCCCACACATCAAATGTCAAGCATCCAACACCATAGGAATTTTGATGCTAGCTCAATCAAGAGCCCGGCAAGCGCAGGACTCCCGCTTGACGCTAGTGCAACTCCAGCCCCGTATGCCGCGCCATGCAGGCCATGCGGTCGGCCGAGGCGTCGATGAGCAGGACAAGTTCCTTGTTTTGCAAGGCAGCAGCATTTCCCGCGGCCGCCAGCGCCCGCTGACCGTTGCTCTCAACTCATCAGTCAGTCCGAATCGATGACGCAGTTTCGGCCGGCCTGCTTGGCTTTGTAGAGCCTGCGGTCGGCAAGCGCCATCAAATCGGACATGCTGTCGGTGTCCTGCTCATCGCCCACTGCAACACCGATACTGCAGGTCATTTGCAGGTCGAGATCAATGGCGCTGAAGTCAGTTGACGCCACTCGCTTGCGAATGCGCTCGCCAACTGCCGTAGCGCTGCTTTCCGAAGCAGACGGGAGGAGAATGGAGAATTCCTCACCGCCAATGCGACCCACAAGGTCACCAGGACGGACCGATGCGCGGAGAAGCGCCGAGAAAATCACCAGCACCTCGTCCCCCGCCGGATGGCCGAAGCGATCGTTGACGCGCTTGAAATGATCGAGATCGATGGAAATCAGCGCCGGAGCCTTCCCGGCTTTGCGCTGACGGGTCAACATCCTGTTGGCTTCATCCTCAAAGCCGCGGCGATTAGTCAGACCGGTTAACACATCGTGTCTGGCCTGATACGTCATTTTTTTGCCGGCGAAATTGCTGGACACCCCAAAGCATCAGAGCCAGAAGCAAAGCCAGTGAAACGCTCAGCGCAATACCCTGCCACAGTCGCAAACGTGACAGCGCCTCGTTTTCCTGACGGACCCGGGCCAGTTCGGCACGCAGGCCATCGGAGCGGGTCATGGCTTCCATTGCGGCCACCGCATCAGCCTGGCGACGTTCATGAACGCGTGTCAGTTGTTCGCGCGAGATGGTCAAGGCCTGCAAGGCTTGCGGCAAATCCCCGGTTTGCTCCAGGCAAGCCCCATAGGCCTTGGCCGCCCGCGACTGATCCCAGGGCGCCTCGACCATCTCAAAGGTGGCCAGCGCCTGGCGGTAGAACAACAGCGCATCCTCTGCATGCCCAAGAGCACACAGCATGTCAGCCAGCGCTTCACGCGCAAAAGCGCCGTAATAGGAATCCGGAGCCGACCGATCAACGGCCGACTGCGCCAACTGCCTGCCCGCTTCGAGATCTCCCTGCATGCGCGCCACGGAGAGCCTGGCCAGCAACAGGGTGGTATCCAGATCGCCGACGGCCTCATCTCGCTCGATCGCCGCGGCCTGATCCACCGCCCTTTGCATGGCTTCCCAGTCTTGCAGTGCCAGGTAGATTCTGGCCCGGTTGAGCAAGAAGCGCTGGCGGTGCTCCACGTCTCCGAGCCGCTCGGCCAGCGCATAGCCTTGTTCGACCGCATCGAGCGCCGCTTCTTGTTGCCCGGCCCGGGAATAGGCCGAGGAGATGTTGATCAAGGCGCGCAGCTCAAGTCCGGTCAGCTCGGCGTCGCGGGCGGCCTGCAGGGCGGGCAAGGCGATTTCCAGAGACTCGCTGCTGCGCTCCAAGGCCTGCAGCGCTCCGGCACGGGCAATGGCGACTTCGGTCCGCAAACTGACCGGCGTCTGACCGTCGAGCAGTTCCGCTGCCCGTTCCGTGGCCAACAACACTTGCGGCCACAGGCCGGTATCGCGAAAGCTGCGCGCATGGCTCAGATACTCTTCGGCCAATTCCCGCTTTTCATTTGGTGCCGGTTCCTGGGCCAGGACCGCCGGCGGCCCGAACGCCGCCACCATAAATGACGGCAGAATCATAAAACTCAACACAGCTAGCGCCCTTCGCCAGGCGCGTTGAATCGCCTCACTCACGGCTTGGGGTCGATATCGCCCCTGGATCCAGTCCACTGCCTTGCCCCTTGTAGATTCCCTGACTCAGCGTATCAGGAAATCACGGCGACTTTTCGGTCTCCAGGACATGCGTTTGCCAAACCAGCGAGTGCGGCGGACAATAGGACCTCGCCCGACGCTTCGTTCAGTTTTTTGTCTGTTATGCCCCGCTGTTTTTTCATTTTCGCCGCTTGCCTGGTGGTTCCTGCCGCCCTGGCTGCTACATCCGAATTAACCATCGAGCGTATCTTCTCCTCACCCGACCTGTCGGGCCCGTCTCTACGCCAGGCCGAGCTGTCGCCGGCTGGCGATCGAGTCACCTTCATTCGCGCGCGTGACGAAGATCGTGATCTGTTGGATCTTTGGGAATACCACATCGCCGATGACTCAACCCGTCTTCTGGTCGCAGCCGACACCGTAGTTGCCGACGAAGGCGAGCTGGCAGCCGACGAGCGAGCACGGCGCGAACGTGCCCGCATCGCGGGCCTGCGCGGCATCGTGGAATATCGCTGGTCGGGCGACGGCCGATTCCTGATTTTTCCGCTGGGCGGCAACATCTACCTGCTCGACCTCTCCGCGGAAGCGCCCGAGGTTCGCCAGGTCACCGACGCTGAAGCTTTCGACATCGACCCGCAGGTCTCGCCCGACGGTCGCTACGTGGCCTTCGTGCGCGAGCGCAACCTGTGGCTGGCCGAGATCGAGACCGGCGCCACGCGCCAGCTGACCGAGGACGGCGATGAGGTCATCGCCAATGGCCTGGCCGAGTTCATCGCCCAGGAAGAAATGGGCCGATCGACCGGCTTCTGGTGGTCACCGGACAGCCGACGCATTGCGTTCCTGCGCACCGACGAAAGCGCCATCGAACCGACCCTGCGTTTCGAGATCCAGGCCGACCGCATCACCATGATCGAGCAGCGCTACCCGTTTACCGGCACACCCAACGTCAGCTATCGCCTCGGCGTGATCGATCTTGACGCGGACGCGACCCGATGGATCGATCTGGGAGCGACTGAAGATATCTACATCGCGCGGGTGGACTGGCTACCGGATGGCGATTCGCTGAGTTTTCAGCGCCAAAGCCGCGACCAGAAAACCCTGGATCTGCTCATCGCTCCCTTGAACGGCAGCCCACCGCGCATACTGCTGACCGAAACTTCGGATACCTGGATCAACTTGCATGACGACCTGCGCTTTCTGACCCGCATCCAGGCGTTCCTCTGGTCTTCAGAAGCCGATGGCTTCCGCCACCTCTACCTGTACAGCATGACCGGCGAGCGCATTCGCCGGCTGACCGCGGGTGACTGGGCGGTCGATGCCGTCAAGGGCGTCGACGAGGAGGCAGGTCTGGTCTACTTCACGGCTGCCGAGGCCGGACCGGAAGAAAAGCATCTCTACCGACAGTCTCTGGTCACGAGCTCACCGGAAAACGTCAGCCAGATTTCCCGCCGTGCCGGCTGGCACGAGATCGGCATGGATCGGCGCGCGCGCGTGTATGTCGACACCTTCTCCAGCACTCGCCAGCCGCCGCAGCTGTCGCTGCATTCGGCCGACGGCGAACGTCTGGCCTGGCTGGTCGAAAACCGGGTTGCCGGCGATCACCCCTATGCCCCGTTCCGCGCCACTCATCTGCCGACCGAGTTTGGCAGCCTGATCGCCCCGCACGGCTTCGAGTTGCGCTACCGACTGACCAGCCCGGCCGATTTCGATCCCGCTCGGCGCTACCCCGTATTCGTCCACGTTTACGGCGGGCCAACCCACCGGATCGTCACCGACCGCTGGACTCGACGTACTTTGTTCGAACAATATTTTGCGCGCCGTGGTTACGTGGTGTTCTCGCTCGACAACCGCGGCGTCGTTCGCCAGGGCAAGGCCTTCCAGAACGAGATTTATCTCAACATGGGCAGGGTGGAGGTGGTCGACCAAATGATCGGCCTGGACTGGCTGAGAACCCAGGATTTCGTCGACCCCAAACGCATCGGGATTTTTGGCTGGAGCTACGGCGGCTACGTCGCCCTGATGGCGCTGGCCCAGCATCCGGGCAACTTCGCCGCCGGCGTCGCCGTGGCGCCGGTGACCGACTGGGCGCTGTATGACACCCACTACACCGAACGCTACCTGGGCAAGCCCCAGGACCAGCCCGAGGCCTATAGGCAAGGCAACGTGCTGACCTGGGCCGATCGCATCGCCGACCCGCTGCTGCTGATCCATCCCATGGCCGACGACAACGTGCTGTTCACCCACTCAACCCTGCTGATGCAAAAGCTGCAGGAAGAGCGCATCCCGTTCGACCTGATGGCTTATCCGGGCGAGAAGCATGGTATTGCCGGGCCTTCCCAGCGCGTGCATGTGCATGAGATGATCGCCCGCTTCATCCACCAGCACCTCCAACCCCAGCGCCAGAAACTTCCATGAGCCATTCCCGCGTTCTCAATCTCTACCAGCGCTTCGAGCGGCTGCCGGCCGGAAAATGGCTGTTCTCGCGCGTTTTCAGCCGCATGGCGCCCTACTTCAGCACCATCGGCGCCAACTTCATCGAGCTTCGGCCCAACTTCTGCAGCTTGAGCCTGCGCAAGCGGCGCAAGGTGCAAAACCACATCGGCACCGTCCACGTCATCGCCATCTGCAACGGCCTGGAGATGGCCATGGGCGCACTGGCCGAGGCCACCGTGCCGGCAGAGCTGCGCTGGATCCCGAAGGGCATGGAGGTCCGCTATCCGGCCAAGGCCGACACCGACTTGCGCATCGAAGCGACGACGAACCCGGAAGACTGGCGCGAAGGCGATGTGCCGGTCAGCGTGCGCGCCCTGCGCGCCGACGGGACCGCGGTGGTCGAAGGCACGATTTTTCTTTATGTCAGCAAAAGAAGATGAGCCCGAAAACCATGAACGAGAGGCGCCAATGACGACGATCGGAACTCCACTGTCGCCGACAGCTACCAAGATCATGCTGCTGGGCTCGGGCGAGCTGGGCAAGGAAGTGGCGATCGAACTGCAGCGCCTGGGCTGCGAGGTGATTGCCGTCGACCGCTACGTCGATGCACCGGCGATGCAAGTCGCCCATCATCGCCACGTGGTCAACATGCTCGACGAGCAGGCCCTGCGCGGCATCATCGACCTGGACCGGCCCGACCTGATCGTGCCCGAGATCGAGGCCATCGCCACCGAGGTGCTGG
>SLJA01000122.1 GCA_007135355.1 Wenzhouxiangella sp. | reverse complement strand
TTCGAGCAAGCCCGGATGATCCTGCAGGCGTTTTTCCAGGCGGGCAATCTCGTGAGTCAGGTCCCGTCTTTGCTGCTCCAGCTGCTGCCAGGCTGGATGTTGCTCGACTCTTTGTCGCAGCGCCGGTATGTCGTCCTGACGAATGCCGGCACCTTCGAACAGCAGACGAATCTGTTGTTGAATCTGAACCACGTCCGCGCTCAGATCGTCCAGGCGTTTCTCTCTGGCCTGAAGGCTGCTGTACAGCTCGCTGCAGCGCCGGATGCGTGGCTGCAGCTCGTGCACCAGCGTGGCCAGCGTCCGGGATGACAGGTCGGTGGCGTCCACGCCGTGCCGCTGCAACAGCTGCGAGGCCTGTTCGATCTGCTGTCGCAAACGTTGCCGCAGACGCCTGCCCCGCAGGATCAGCGCATTGAGTTCCTGATGCGCTTGTTGCCAGTCCTGCAGGTGCCGGCACCACAGCAGAAAGCCCGTTTCCAGGCGCGGGTCGGCCGAGATACCGAGCTGATCGGCCAATTTGCGCAGCTTATCGCGCGCCCGTTCCATATTGACGCGTTGCGCGTTGAGCTGTTCGCGCAGTTCGGCCGCCCGCATTTGTCCCAGTTCGTGCTGCACGGCCGCTTCGAGTTCTGCTTCAACACGCTCCAGGCGGGCCCGCACTTCGGCTTCGCTCCACCCCATCGGTGCCTCGATGGCTGTGCGCAGGAACAGGGTTCGCGCGGCCTCGCGATCGCGATAACGCAGCACGAAGCGTCCCAGCATGGCCAGCGGCAGGCCGACGGCCAGCGCGGCAAGCAAGAGCAGCTCCGGATGCGTCGATAGTGTTTCGGCGGACAGCACGCGAATGCTGCCCAGCACCGCCGCCAGCGCGAGACTGCCCCATAGCGCGCCTTCCAGGGGGCTCAGTCGGGCCAGTGCCAGCCACTCCTGGAGTGCCCGTCTGGCTGTGCGCAGATCGTCCGGAAGACGGCTGCTGGGGTTGCGAGCCTGCTGGCCAAGCACCAGTTGGCCGCTCAGCGCGCGGAGTTTTTCGCGTTGGGCAAGGACTTTTTCAACTTGCCGTTCCAGGCTTTCCAGGGCGCCCTGGTCAAGCTGCTCGATGTGCTCGGGTTGCGTGCTGCCAAGCCGCTGCGCGGCAGCGGCAGCCGCGTCGCGCTTCAGCTCGACCTGCTCTTCAACCGTGGTCAGCTGCTGTTCGGTTGTCGCCAGGGCATCTCGGGCCTCGGCCAGTTGGGCCTGCATGCTTTCCAGCAATGTGGGGTCCTTGCCGCCGCGCTGCTCAAGTTCCTTCTGTTCTCGACCGTGCGCCTCGCGCTCCAGGTGGATGGCCTGCTGCTTCTGTTCCAGTCGGGCGCGGGCCTGATCGAGACGCTGCATCTCGTCGCCGCGCAAGCGATCCATGCCGCCGGGGAACTCTTCAATCAGCGTCTGTTCCAGTGCGGCACGCGCGGAATGGGCTTCGGCCAGGGCCTGCGCATCGTCGATCGCCGATAGCAGGATGGCTGATCGGCTGGCCTCCTCAAGCCCCGCTTCCAGTCGCCCCAGCTTTTCGATTTCTGCATCGAGTTCGGCGTATTCAGCCTCCTTGGCCGCGATGGTGCGTTGCGAGCTTTCGATCTCGCGCGCCAGTTTCTGCGGCCGCGGCGGGACAGCAAAAGGGGGGGCGGCCAGAACAGCGCTCAAATCGTAGCCGCCGGCCAGCAGCGTTTGCACCTCTTCGGAGATATGGGCGTCGGTCGTCCCTGGTGCGGTCAAATCCTCGCTGCTGATCAGATAGGCGCCCATGGCTGCCTGACTCGGCAGGGGCGGAGCCTTTACGCTTTGTCCGCGGCGCTGCCATTGCACACTTTGGCCGATGCGCTCCGAGCGCAACTCGCCCTCGTTGTCTTGCCAGACGGCGGCCACCTCGATGTGCGGATCGTCTCGGGCCACGTGGATGAGCGCGCGCACCGCCCGGGCCAGGCTTGACTTGCCGGAACCATTGGGGCCAGTGACCACGTTGACGGTTGATGGTGAGAACTCGACCGAAAAAGGTCGATCAATGCCGGGCAGGTGACGAATATCGAGCCGGATCAGTTTCACGATGCGCCGCGCCTTTGCCCCAGAAGTTCAAGCAGTGCACGCAGTCCGGCGTGCTCCAGCCATTTGCGCAGCCGCGCGTCATCGATTTCAAGATCCAGCGGCTGAAATTCGCGCAGTCCGGCTATCCGCGCCATGCGGTTTCTTGCCTGATCCAGCAAAGCTTGGTGCTGTTCATGCGAACAATCGCGCAGGATGAGCACTCTTTGAGCGAGCAGAGCGCAAGGATCGGAGCCGCCGGCAACGGCGTGCAAATCGAAATCAAGGGTCGTCTCGACGCTGACTTTCTGGATGAAAAAGAGCATGTCGTGCTCTTTCCATGGTCGGGATTCCGTCACCAGCTGATCGATCAGGGCGGGGAGCTGCCGCGGGAAGCGACAGGTGCCGGTGAGGCATAAGCGCAAGCCGACTACATCCGGTTGAAAGGCTTGGTCAGCCAGGGCGCTGGCCAGCTTTCGCGTTGCCGCAAGGCTGGCTTCGGCGATTTGCTCGGGCTGGTGCAGATCACTGACGTCAATACTCAGCACCTCGTAGCGCAAGGGAGCCAGCGGCAAGTGCTCGATGGCCAGGCCGGTGGCTTCGTCCCAGGTGAGCAGCCATGGCCCTCGGGGGCCGGTTTCAGACGCGCGCAATGCGGACAGGGAGCCCAGATAGCCCATGGGCCGGGGCGCTTCCAGGCGGTCGGGTTGGTGGATATGGCCTAGCAACCAGGCCGCTGTGGGCGCCGACCGCAGTTCTGCGCTACTGACCGGTGCGTAGGCACTGCCGGCCTGGTCACGATCGCAGTGCAGTAGGCCGATGGTACGCTCCGGTTCGCCGGGTTGGGGAAAATCTTTCAGCGGGCTGTGGCGCACCTGAGGTCGCGGAAACGACCAGCCTATGACGCTGAGCTTGCCAACCGATCGTTCCTGCCAGCGGCCCTCGGCCCCCAGCAGTTGCAGGGCTTCAATTTCGCGTGCCAGCCGGGGCAGAACCAGCGTGTCATGGTTGCCGGCCACAGCCAGGACCGGAATGCCTGCCGTGGCCAATTTCTCAACCCCGCTTTTCAGATCACCATAGGCAACCAGCAGGTCCCGGCTGCGCTCGACGACATCTCCGGCCAGCAGAACCGCGTCGACCTGGTGGTTGATGGCTTCGGTGACCGCGCGCGACCAGGCCGCCTTGGGGCCGAGCTGCCCCGCACGGGCGGCCAGATCGGCATGCAGCGCGGCCGGGGTTCGACCCAGATGGATATCGCCGATGGCCAGCAGCGAGGTCATGGCAACAGCAGACGGCGGCAGTCGGTCGAGGTGCGATGCACGGATTGATCAAGCCTTGAAGCAGACCAGACGATAGCGGATTGCCGGGTTGCGAACAAGCACCGGACGCCATCCTTTCAGTCGCGTGATCGGATTTCGCGGGCAGCCTCCAGCGCTTCGAGCTCGGCTTCAGTGTCGAGCCAGTCGGCCTCGAGCGCGGCTTGTTCCGCGGTCAATCGCCGCTGCTGCTCGAGCAGGTGCTGCACTTCGGCCTGGCGATCAGAGGCATACAAGTCCGGGTCGGCCAAACGCCGCTCCAGTTCGAGCAGGGCCGAGGATCCGGTCTCGATGGCCCGGACCAGGCGTTCGATGCGGTTGCGCAGCGGCTTGCTGCGCACACGCCACTCGGCGGCGCTCAGCGTCCGCGGGGCGGCCTCGGCGGCGGTGTGATCCTTGACGACGGGCCGGCTGCTGTCGCTGTCGGGGCGGTTGCGCAGCCAGCGCCGGTAATCGTCCAGATCGCCGTCGAATCGCCCGACGCCGCCGTTGTCGATCAACCAGAAGGTGTCGACGGTGCTGGCCAGTAGGTGGCGATCATGCGATACGGTGACCACGGCCCCTTCGAAACCTTGCAGGGCCAGGGTCAGGGCGTGGCGCATCTCCAGGTCCAGGTGATTACTGGGTTCGTCCAGTAGCAACAGGTTAGGTGCTTGCCACACCAGCATGGCCAGTACCAGTCGGGCCTTTTCTCCGCCAGAGAATTGGCCGACCGCCGCGGTGGCCATGTCGCCGCGAAAGTCGAACCCGCCGAGAAAATCGCGCAGCGGCTGTTCGGCTGTTTTCGGCGCCAGCCGGGCCAGATGGGTCAGCGGACTGGCCTCGGCGTCGAGTTGTTCCAGTTGATGCTGGGCAAAATAGCCGACTTGCAGCTTGGCGCCGGCGGTGAGTGTGCCGGCCAGCGGCGCCAGCTCTCCCGCCAGTGCCCGCACCAGGGTGGATTTGCCGGCTCCGTTCAGGCCCAGCAGACCGATCCGGTCGCCCGGGGCAAGGCTGAGCGATACCCCATCCAGCACCCGGTGGTTGCCATAGCCCAGGGCAACCTGGTCCAGATGCAGCAGGGGATTGCTGGCCCGCGGCGGTTCGCGAAAGGCAAAGTCAAACGGGGAGTCGGCGTGGGCGGGTGCCAATCGCTCCATGCGCTCCAGCGTCTTCAGGCGGCTCTGGGCGGCACGCGCCTTGCTGGCCTTGGCGCGGAAGCGGTCGACAAAACGGCGGATATGAGCGATTTCGCGCTGCTGCTTTTCCCAGGCGGCTTGTTGCCCGGCCAAACGTTCGGCGCGCTGTCGCTCGAAGTTGCTGTAGCCCCCGCTGTAGCTATTGAGCTGGCGCTGCTCGATATGCAACACGGCATCGACCACCTGATCGAGGAAGTCGCGATCGTGCGAGATCAGCAGCAGCGTGCCCGGATAGCGCTGTAGCCAATCTTCCAGCCAGACCACGGTTTCCATGTCGAGGTGGTTGGTCGGTTCGTCCAGCAGCAGCAGATCGGATGGGGCCATCAAGGCCCGGGCCAGGCTCAAGCGAATGCGCCAGCCGCCGGAAAACGCCGCCACCGGTCGCCCATGCTGGTCAGCGCCAAAGCCCAGGCCGTTGAGCAAGCTGCCGGCGCGCGCACGGGCATCGTAGCCGCCGGCGTCGGCCAGACGCGCGTGGGCCTCGGCGATGGCGTGGCCGTCGTTGGAGGCATCAGCCCGGGCCACGGCCCGTTCGGCCTCGCGCAAATGCTGGTCGCCGTCCATTACGAAGTCGATGGCCGGTCGGTCGAGGTCGACAATTTCCTGCGCCATATGCGCCAGGCGCCAGTCCGCGGGCAGGTTGACTTCGCCCGCATCCTGGCTTATTTCGCCCAGCAACAGGCGAAACAGACTGGTCTTGCCGCTGCCGTTGGCGCCGATCAAACCTACCTTGTGACCGGGAAATATGGTGGCTGAAGCCCGCTCCAGCAGCGCTTCGGGGCCATGACGCAGGGTGATTTCCGAAAGCTGGATCATCGCGGCCGGCAGAGGAGACAGATCGGGGAAGCAGCGAACGACAAGGCATAATGGTAGCCGAAGACCGAGTTTTGGCGATCCCATCCGCGCATGTTCGCAACCGCATGAGCCAGCCCTACACCGTGCGAGTCCACCCCCGGGCGCGTCACGTACGCTTGCGCCTGGACCCCCGGGACGGGTTGATCGTCACCGTGCCGGCGCGATTTGACCAGCGCCGTATTCCCGGACTGCTGGAGGAGCGGCGTGACTGGATCGAACAGGTGAGTCGCCGTCACGTGGCCTTGCGCGCCGACTGCGCCCCGGCGTTGCTCGGCGCGCGTCCGCAACGGGTTGACCTGGCCGCGATGGCGCAAAGCTGGACGGTCGACTACCAAGTCGCGGCTAAGCCCCGGGCTCATCTGCGCGAGACTGGTCAGTGCTTGCAGCTGGCCGTGCCGGCCGCGCTGGACGGCGCGGCCGACGATCCGGTCGCTGAGCTGCTGCGGCGTTGGCTGAGCGCGAAGGCGCGGATATTTCTGGGCCGCCAGCTCGGCGAACTGGCTGAACAGCATGGCTTCCGCTACCGCTCGCTCGGCATTCGTTACCAGCGCTCGCGCTGGGGCAGCTGTTCGGCGCGTGGCAATATCTCGCTCAACGCCCGCCTGATGTTCTGCCCACCTCGTGCCGTGCGCTATGTTCTGATACACGAACTGGTGCACACCGAACACCTGAACCACTCGCCGGCCTTCTGGTCGCGGGTGGCTGAACTGATGCCGGACTATAGCGCCGCACAGCACAGCCTGAAGAAGGTCTGGCAGCGTTTGCCGGATTGGGCTTAGGCGAGCAGAGTTTTAAGGCAAGGAGTACAAATGAATCTGATCGTCAAGCTGATCGCCGGAATCGTGCTGGGCATCCTGATCGGGCTGTA
>SLJA01000026.1 GCA_007135355.1 Wenzhouxiangella sp. | reverse complement strand
CGCCGTGGGCTGCGTTCCGCTCGCTTGAATTGGCGACGGCCAGTCCTGCACTCGCGCGCCTTGCCCACAACGCTTGTGCGACGGCTGAGCGTTACCTAATTAGCCGCATGGCCCACTAGCGGCCAAGCGCGGCAAGCTCGCGCCGAACCCGAGCCAGGTAGCCGCCGGCGAACAGATTGGCGTGATTGAGCAGATGGTAGAGCTGATACCAGGACCGACGTTCCTGCCAGCCCGCGGGCAAGGGCCAGGCTTTGTCGTAGGCCTGGTAGAAGTCGGGAGAGAATCCGCCGAACAGGGCCGTCATCGCCAGATCGCACTCGCGGTCGCCATAGTGCACCGCCGGGTCGAACATGACCGGTTCAGCGTTAGCCAGCGCGGCCGCGTTGCCCGACCACAGATCTCCGTGCAGCAGAGAGGCCGCCGGCTGGTGCCCCGCTACTGCCGTCTCCCAGGCCTGGAGCACCCGCTCGATACGGGCCGGCGCGAGCGCCCCCGCATGCCGCCGGGCCAGCAACTCCATTTGGAACCCCAGCCGGTGCTGGCCAAAGAAGGCCGACCAGTCGCCCGATGTGGCGTTCGGCTGCGGCGTCAGGCCGATGAAGTTGTCGCGAGACCAGCCGTAGTCTTCCCCCGTCCGGCGATGCAGTTCGGCCAGCTGCCGGCCCAGCCGCGCATCAGTGGCGCGACTGCGCGAGCGCAGATCCAGCGCTTCCAGGGCCAGCCAGGCGCAGCAATTGCTTTCGCCGTGGTTGAGCACGCGTGGGACCCGAATCGCGCCGGCCTGCTCCAGGGCGGCCAGGCCATCGGCTTCGGCCGCGAGCAGATCGGCTTGCTCCAGCGCCAGCGTCTTGACGAACACGGCCTGCCCAGCCGCCTTGATCAGCGTGGCCTCGGCAATATCGCCGCCGCCAACCGGGCGCAGATCCAAACCATCGGGATTCAGGCCAAGCTGATCGACGATGGTGGCGGCGGTCTGCCGGTCCAGGGCCATGGGCAGGCTACTTGCCGATGCAAAAACTGGAGAAGATGCGGCCCAGTAACTCGTCGGCGCTCATCTGCCCGGTGATCTCGCCGAGTGCTGTGGCGGCCTGGCGCAGTTCCTCGGCCAATAACTCGCCGGACCCGGAAGCGGCCAGTTCATCGCGGCCGCGGCGCACGCAGGCCAAGGCTAGCTCAAGCTGATCGACGTGGCGCTGGCGGGCGGAAAAATCGCCGCCGTCGCTCTCGCTCAATCCCATTTCGGCCGCGACCAGGGCTTCGAGCAGGTTCAAGCCGGCGCCGCTGGCCGCCGACAGCCAAACCTCGCGACCCTCGCTGCGCGCGGGCAGTCCGGACAGGTCGATCTTGTTGTGGATGCGCAGCATCGGCACGCTGGACGGCAAACCCGGCAGCGGTTGGGCTTGGTCGGACGTACTGTCCACGACCCAGAAAATCAGGTCGGCAGCCTGCATCTCGCGTTCGGCGCGGCGCACCCCTTCGGCCTCGATGTGGTCACGGGTTTCGCGCAAGCCCGCGGTATCGGCCAGCGTGACGCTCAAACCCGCAATGCTGATGGTCTCGCGCAAAACATCGCGCGTGGTGCCCGGCGTCGGCGTGACAATGGCGGCATCGCGACGACTGAGCGCATTGAGCAGGCTGGACTTGCCGGCATTCGGAGGACCGATGATGGCAACACGGATACCATCGTTAAGGATGCGCCCGGCATCGGCGCGGGCCAGCAAGACTTCCAGCCGTTTGAGCAGATCATTCACTCGGCTCAACACCTGGCCGTCGGCCAAGAAATCGACGTCCTCGTCGGGGAAATCCAGCGCGGCCTCGATCCAGACGCGCAGCTCGATGAGTGCTTCCGCCAGCGCATTGACCTGACGCGAGAATTCGCCTTCCAGGCTCCGTGTGGCGGCGCGCGCGGCTTTTTCTGTGCCGGCGGCAATGAGATCGGCCACGGCCTCGGCTTGGGCCAGGTCCATGCGATCGTTCAGGAAAGCCCGCTGCGAAAACTCCCCCGGATCAGCCCGGCGCGCGCCGGCGTCCACGCAAGCCTTCAGCAGCAGTTGCAGCACGACCGGGGCGCCATGCACCTGAAACTCGACCACGTCCTCGCCGGTAAACGAGGCCGGGCCGGCAAAGCACAGAATCAGGCCTTGATCGATCAGCTCACCCGCGGCATCGCGGAAGCTGCGCAGGGCGACCGAGCGCGGGGCGGGCAGGGACCCGCTCAAGGATTCGGCAATGGCAAAACTGTCGGGTCCGGATAAGCGGATCACACCGACCCCGCCGCGACCCGGCGGGGTGGCGATGGCGCAAATGGTGTCAGCCTTCCTTTTCAAGCCTCTTCAGGATGTAGGCCTGCTGGGCCAACGAGACGCCGGCGTTGGTCGCCCAGTACAGCACAAGCCCGGCCGGGAACAGGGCGAACAGGAAAGCAAACACCACCGGCAGCCACATCATGATCTTGCGCTGCATGGGATCCATGCCGGCGGTGGGCATCAGGCGCTGGGTGGCGATCATGAAGATGCCGTTCAGGATGGGCAGGATGAAGAACGGATCCGGGCGGCTCAGGTCCGGCACCCACAGGAACGAAGTCTGGCGCAGTTCGACCGACTCCAGCAACACCCAGTACAGCGAGATGAAGATGGGGATCTGGACCAGGATGGGCAGACAGCCGCCGAGCGGGTTGACCTTCTCCTTTTTGTAGATGTCCATCATGGCCTGACCGAACTTCTGCCGGTCGTCGCCGTAGCGCTCTTTCAGCTGCTGGATGCGCGGCTGCAGCTTTCTGAGCTTGCCCATGGAACGGAACTGGGCTTCGGTGAGCTTATAGAACACCAGCTTGATCAGCAGGGTCAGCACCACGATGGACCAACCCCAGTGGCCGATCACCGAGTGGATCTTGTCCAGCACCCAGAACAGCGGCTGGGCCAGGATGCGGAAGAAGCGGTAGTCCACCGTCAACACCAGGCCGTCGGCCACTTCGTTCAGGCGGTTCTGCAGCTTCGGCCCGGCGAACAGGCGGGCGGTGAAGATGTGGGAATCGCCGTCGGCCACGGTGACCTGGGGCGAGGTGGCCGAAACCACGAAGCGCGGCAGCTGGTCGCCGGTAACGAAGCGAGTGGTAAAGCGGTTGAGCTGCTGTTCGGGCGGAATCCAGGCGGCCAGGAAATAGTGCTGGATGAAGGCCAGCCAACCGCCCTGGATGTCGTCGGTGTGATTGCGCGAGCGAATGTCGGAAAACGACATCTTGCGCATGCCATCACCCGAACTAAACCAGGCCGCGCCGTTGTAGCTGAAGCGTTCCGGATTGGTAAAAGCCGGGCCCGAATCACTGAAATCGGGCTCGGTGCGCTGCAGTTGCACGTAGCGCGCGCCGCGCCAGTCTGTTCCAGTGCGGTTGCGCACTTCGAACTCGAGGTCGATCACGTAGTCGGCGCGATGGAAGATCCAGGTGGCGACCACTTCCAGGCCCGACTCGTGGCGCCAGGTCAGCGGAACGCGGAGCTGATCGGCGCCGGGGGCCAGTTCGAAAAAGTACTGGTCCACTTCCCAGCGGCTGGTGTGATTGGGGGCCGGCAGGCCGTCGGCCAGCAAACCGCCCTGGGCGACGAACAGCTCCGGCAGCTCCTCAACCAGCAACATGAAAGGGACATCGGGTTGATCGACAGCAACCGGGAAATCCTTCAGGCGCAAATCAACAATGGATGCGCCATTGGCGTCGATTTCAACCTGCAGCACATCGGTGGTGACTTCCACGCGGCGGCTGGCCCGGATTTCCGCCGGCGGCGGTGCCGTCTCACCCGGGGGCGTTTCGGTCAGGGTCGGCAGATCGGGCAAATCCGCGGCCATGGGTGGCGCCGGCTCGGTATCGGCCGGCGAATGCCGCTCGACGCCGTCGGCGCTGGGCCTGGGCGGCGCCGAGTATTCGCGCTGCCACTCCAGAAACAGGAAGAAGCCGACGAGGCCCAACAGCAGGATGAAGAAAGTCCGAGTGTTCATGGGGATACTTTAAAACGCTGCCATAGTTGGTCCAGCGCCGCGCGCAGGTCCGTTCGGGTCAGTTCGGCCGCGGCCGGCCGAGCCAATACTACGAAATCCAGCGCAGGCAATGTTTGACGCTGCAACCGGAAACTCTCACGAATCTGACGGCGAATGCGGTTCCGCACCACCGCCCTGCGGTGGACACGTTTGGATACCGCCATGCCCAGGCGCGGCTGCTCCCAGGGGGCGTAGTGAACCCGGAAATACGCGTTGCCGATCGCCTGCCGACTCTCGAACACCCGCTTGAAGGCCTTGCCGTCAAGCAGGCGCGCCGAGCGCGGCAGTTCGTGCACAAAAATCCGTCAGCGGCTATTGCTTGCGGCCAGGCGCTTGCGACCTTTGGCACGACGCGCGTTGATAATGGCACGACCGGAAGCCGTGGCCATGCGGGCGCGAAAACCGTGGCGGCGAACGCGTTTGATTCTGCTGGGCTGAAATGTGCGCTTCATGGGAAATGTCCTTAAAACCTTGCGAACTCTACGATGTAAGATGACGGGCGTGAGCGTCCGGGCGATTCCCCGTGCACAAACCCGCAACAAAAGACGTCAAGAATAGCGTTTTTAGACGCGTCCAGTCAATGTTTTGCATGCACCGCAGGCGGTTTTTTGGCAAACCAACGCGGTCTTTCCGATTTGGAGTGAGATGAGTACGACTCAGCAAGCGGCGCAGGAAACCGAGTTGTGGCAGCAATGCCTGACCCGGCTTGAGCGCCAGGTCCCGCTGGACGAACTCAATACCTGGCTGCGCCCGCTCCGGGTCAGCCCCGGCGGAGCGGGTCAGTTCAGACTCAGCGCGCCCAACGATTTCGTGCGCGAACAGGTCGAGGCCAATTATCTGGTGATGATTCGCGACTTTCTGGTCGGACATGGCTTTGAGCGAGCAGGCATTGTGGTCGTGGTGGAGGATCGACCGCTATCGCCGTCTCGCGCCCAGCGTCCGGCCGCGTCGGTCCAGCAAACAGGACTGGACGATCGCTATCATTTCGAAAATTTTGTGCTGGGTAAATCCAACGAGCTGGCCTACGCAGCCGCCCGCCAGGTCGCCAAAAACCCGGGCACTGTCTACAACCCGCTGCTGCTGTATGGATCCACCGGCCTGGGCAAGACGCATTTGCTGCATGGCGCTGGACGCTTCATTGCCGAGGCCAACCCCACGGCCCGAATCATGTATCTGCACTCGGAAAAATTTGTCTCCGAGATGATTCAGGCGCTGCGGCGGGATACGATCGATCAGTTCAAGCGACGCTACCGCTCGGTTGACACTTTGCTGATCGACGACATCCAGTTTTTTGCCGGCAAGGACCGTTCGCAGGAGGAGTTTTTTCATACCTTCAACAGCCTGCTGGAATCCCGGCAGCAGATCATCCTGACTTGCGATCGATACCCGAAGGAGGTGGACGGGATCGAATCTCGCCTGCGCTCGCGCTTCGGCTGGGGCCTTACCGTATCGATCGAACCGCCGGACTTCGAGACCCGCGTGGCCATCCTGCAGAAAAAAGCCGCCGAGCGGGATCTCAACCTGGATGAGCAGGTGGCTTTTCTGATCGCCAAGCGTATGCGCTCAAACGTTCGCGACCTCGAAGGCGCCTTGAATTCTCTGATTGCCAATGCACGCTTTTCAGGGCGTACGATTGATCTGGAATACACCCAAGAGATCCTGCGCGATGTGCTGGCGGTGCACGACCGCCTGATCACAATCGAAAACATTCAAAAAACGGTGGCGGATTTTTATCAGCTGCGCGTGGCCGACCTGCTGTCGAAGCGCCGGACGCGCTCGATTGCGCGACCGCGGCAGATGGCAATGTTTTTGGCCAAGGCTTTGACCGAGCATTCGCTGCCCGAGATTGGCAATGCATTTGGTGGTCGCGACCATACGACGGTGCTGCATGCCTGTCGTAAAATCGAGAGTTTGTGCGAGACTGACGGGCGACTGCGCGAAGATCGCGCGCGTTTGACCCGGGAGTTATCCACCTGAGGCTGGGTATTGAGCGAGAAAAAACTGTGGATAAACCTGGAAGAAAAAGTTATCCACATTCGCTCCACAGCTTGACCATCAAGTTAAAGCGACGAGGAGAGTGAGTTAAGCATCTGATAGTATTGGCTTAATTGGTTTTTGCACAGTGCCAACAGGGCCTATTACTACTACTGTTTTCTTACTTATAAACAAAAGCAACAAGCGGGAAACCTCCCGCCCGGACCGGACGTGTAAGGAGCCATCATGAAATTCTCGATACCACGTGAGGCCTTGTTGGCCCCGATTGCGCAGGTCGTCAACGTGGTCGAGCGCAGGCAGACGTTGCCGGTGCTGGCCAATTTTCTGATTGAAGCAGTTGATGACGGTCTGCGAATCACGGGCACCGACATGGAAGTTGAGCTGGTGGCTCGGGCCAAGGCCGAGGTTGCTCAGACCGGCAGCGTTACGGTTCCGGCGCGCAAACTGGTTGACATCTGTCGAGCGCTGCCGGAAGGCGTGCAAATCAATGTGCAGCTGAATCAGGACAAGTTGGCACTACATGCCGGTCGTAGCCGATTCACGCTGGCGACACTGCCGGCCAGCGAGTTTCCGGCCAGCGATCAGGCCGAGAGTCTGCAAACCTACCAGGTTGGACAAGGCCGTCTGCGTTGGCTGGTGGAAAAGACCAGTTTTGCCATGGCGCATCAGGATGTTCGCCATTACCTCAATGGTTTGTTGCTTGAATTCCGCGATGGGGTCGTTCGCGCCGTGGCCACCGACGGCCATCGTCTGGCGTTGAGCGAGATGGAGGCGCCAATCAGCGGCGAGCTGCGCAGCCTGATCGTGCCCCGCAAAGGCGTGTTGGAACTCAACCGGGTGCTGGAAGACAGCGAGGAAAAGTTGAACGTCATTGTCGGTCAGGGGTTCCTGCGGGTGGACCGCGATCGTATCGTCATGACCACGAAGCTGATCGACGGGCGCTTCCCCGACTACGAAGCGGTGGTTCCCATGGCGACCGACCAGTCCTTGGTGGCCGATCGTGCGACGTTCGTCGACGCGCTGCATCGTGCTGCGATTCTGTCAAACGAGAAGTATCGTGGCGTCAGGTTGGAGATGACGCCAGGGCTTTTGCGGATTATTGCCCACAACCCGCAGCAGGAAGAAGCCACTGAAGAGATTGAGGCGGAGCATACCTACGAAAACCTCAAGGTTGGCTTCAACGTCAATTACCTGTTGGATGCGCTGGGTTCCATTGACGATGACAAGGTTCGGCTGGCGCTGCGTGATGCAAACAGTTCGTGCTTGATTACGGCACCGGACAATGAGGCCGTGCGGCAGGTGGTGATGCCGTTGAAGCTCTGAACTGGTTTGCAGGCCGGGTGGGCCGGGCGACCGCAACGTCGCCGAGATGAGTCTGGCTACGCTTTCGATCACTGGTTTACGCAACCTCATCGGTGTGGACATTCAGGCCGGTCCGGGTGTGAACTGGCTTGAAGGCGCCAATGGAGCCGGTAAGACCAGTGTCCTGGAAGCCATTTATTTGCTGGCTCGGGGGCGTTCATTTCGCAGTCAGCGGATCGCCTCGGTTGTCCAGCATGGGGCGGAACAATTACGTGTTGTGGCGTGCCGCCGCGATAATCAGCGCCGCTTGGGAATGGAGCGATCGGTGGGCGGGTGGAGAGGCCGAATCGATGGGGTCGACACCCAGCGCTTGAGCGAGTTTGCCCAAGCCTTGCCGCTGGTGCTGATGGAACCCGATAGCCATCGCTTGGTCGACGGCGGTCCAGAGGCGCGGCGGCAGTTTCTTGACTGGCAGTTGTTTCACGTGGAACCTCATTATCTGGCGCTGTGGCGACGTTATGCCCGTTTTCTCAAACAGCGCAATGCCGCGCTCAAGGCAGGAGCGCAGGATGCCGTGCTCCAGGCCATCGAGGCGCCCATGGTGCTGGCGGGCGAACGCCTGAACCAATTAAGGCAATCCCAGGCTGATGCAGTCGCTGTGCAGTTCGAACGGCTGAACGCCGAATTGCATTTCCGCCTACCGGGTTCACTGGTCTTGCGGTATCGCCCTGGCCACCCTGCTGAGCTCGATCTGGCCGAGGCGGTATCCGGGTATCGAGAGCGGGATCGAGAGCTTGGGTACACTCGCCGCGGCCCGCATCGTGCCGACCTCGTCTTGACTTGCTCGGGTCGCCCCGCGGCCGAAGAGTTGTCGCGTGGTCAGCAAAAATTACTGGCTTTGCTGCTTCTGCTGGCCAATCTCCGGTTGGTTGCTGACGCTGCGCCGGTCGCCCCATTGCTGCTGCTGGATGACCCTGTCTCGGAACTTGATGCTCCGCATCTGGAGCTGTTGTTGGACTGGTTGATTGGGCAGGGTTTGCAGGTTTGGGTGACGGCAACCGTTGCCTGCCCTCGACCGGCGACCGTGTTCCACGTGGAACAGGGCAAAATTCGGCCGGTGGTATAATTGCGCAGTTATCCGACAATGATCCTCCATGACTGAAGACAACTACGGCTCGGGCAGTATCAAGGTTCTTAAAGGCCTTGACGCGGTTCGCAAGCGTCCCGGCATGTATATCGGTGATACCGATGACGGCACCGGTCTGCACCACATGGTTTTCGAGGTCGTCGACAACTCGATCGACGAGGCCTTGGCCGGGCACTGCGATGAAATCAGCGTGGTTTTGCACGACGACGGCACGGTCAGCGTATCCGACAATGGGCGCGGCATTCCGGTTGACTTGCACGAGGAGGAAGGTCGTTCAGCCGCTGAAGTCATCATGACGGTGTTGCACGCTGGCGGCAAGTTCGACGACAACTCCTACAAGGTGTCGGGTGGTCTGCACGGCGTTGGCGTGTCCGTGGTCAATGCCCTGTCTGAACGGCTGGAGCTGGAAATTCATCGCCAGGGCCAGCGCTGGACCCAGGTCTATGCCGACGGCGTTCCCCAGGCGCCGCTGGCGGCTGTGGAAACCAGCGAACGCACCGGAACCACTATTCGTTTTCTGCCCAGCCGGGCTACCTTTTCGGATATCGAGTTCCACTACGACATCCTGGCCAAGCGCCTGCGCGAGCTGAGCTTTCTCAATTCCGGCATCGCCATCCAGATTCGCGACGAGACCAGCGGCAAGGAAGATCGTTTCTGCTACGAAGGCGGCATTCGCTCCTTCGTCCAGCACCTGAGCGAAAAGAAGACGCCGCTACATCCGAATACCCTGCATTTCCAGGCCGAATCCGACGGCATTTCGGTCGAGGCCGCGCTGCAATGGACGGATGCCTATCAGGAAAGCGTGTTCTGCTTCACCAACACCATTCCGCAGCGCGACGGCGGCACCCACCTGGCCGGCTTCCGCGCCGCACTCACCCGTACCCTGAACGCCTACATCGAAGAGTCGGGTATCGCCAAGAAATCCAAGGTCCAGACCACCGGCGACGACTGCCGGGAAGGCCTGATCGCGGTGCTGTCGGTCAAGGTGCCCGACCCGAAGTTCTCCTCGCAGACCAAAGACAAACTGGTTTCATCCGACGTCAAGCCGGCGGTGGAGTCGGTCATGGCTGAGCATCTGCGCGACTTTTTGCTGGAGAACCCGAACGACGCGCGGGTGATTACCGGCAAAGTGGTCGAAGCCGCTCGGGCGCGGGAAGCCGCGCGCAAGGCGCGCGATATGACCCGGCGCAAGGGTGTGCTGGACGTGGCAGGGCTCCCGGGCAAGTTGGCCGACTGCCAGGAAAAGGATCCTGCGCTGTCTGAACTGTTCATCGTCGAGGGCGATTCGGCCGGCGGTTCGGCCAAGCAGGGCCGTAACCGCAAGTACCAGGCCATCCTGCCGCTCAAGGGCAAGATCCTCAACGTTGAAAAGGCCCGTTTCGACAAGATGCTGGGTTCGGCCGAGGTCGGTACCCTGATCACCGCGCTGGGCACCGGCATCGGGCGCGACGAGTTCGACGCCGACAAGTTGCGCTACCACCGCATCATCATCATGACCGACGCCGATGTCGACGGCTCGCACATCCGCACCCTGCTGTTAACGTTTTTCTATCGACAAATGCCGGAGTTGATCGAGCGCGGGCACGTCTACATCGCCCAGCCGCCGCTGTACAAGATCAAGCAAGGCAAGCAGGAGTGGTACTTGAAAGACGAGGCGGAGATGAACCGCTACATGCTGGAACGCGCCCTAGACGGTGCCCGACTGTATCCGGCTGAGGACACTCCGCCACTTCAAGACAGCGCACTGGCCGACTTGCTGCGCAACTTCCAGCAGGCTGACCTCGTCGCTGATCGTCTCAAGCTTCGTCATGATCGCGACGTAATCAGCCAAATTATTGATTACAAAACGTTTTCCATGGAGCCTGAGTTCGATGTCGAGCGTTGGTCGGAGGGTTTGCGCCAACGTCTTGAACGAGCAACACCCGCGGGCGTGGTCTGGCATATCAAGCCTCTGGGTAGCGGCGGTGTGGTGATTTCGCGCCACGGCCAGGGCGTAGTGCAGGACACTGTTCTTGACGAAGCTTTCTTCCGGTCGCCCGAATATCGCCAGCTGGCCCGGGTCGGCTCGGTGGTCGGCGACTTGTTCGGCCCTGGTGCGCGCATCGAGCGCGGCAACCAGTCCACGCGCGTGAGGCGCTTCGCCGAAGCCTACGAGTGGCTGATGACCGAATCGCGCAAGGGCCGCAGCTTCCAGCGCTTCAAGGGTTTGGGCGAAATGAACCCGGACCAGCTGTGGGAAACCACCGTCAACCCGGAAACCCGGCGCCTGCTGAAGGTAACCATCGAAGATGCCGTGGCCGCCGACGAGATTTTCTCGACCCTGATGGGCAACGAAGTCGAACCCCGCCGCGCCTTCATTGAATCCAATGCCCTGCAGGTCAGCAACCTCGACGTCTGAGGTTCGCGTTGTAAAAAAGCCTCACGCAGAGGGGCGGAGCCGCGGAGAACGCAGAGTTGGATGGGGTGGTCCCTAGACATTCGGGCAGCCAATGTCTCGAACGGACACCGCAAAAATTCCTCTTTCCTCTGCGTCCTCTGCGGCTCCGCCCCTCTGCGTGAGGCCAAGAAAAATAACGTTGGGTTCAACCCGGATGGCGGGGGCCGCTGCGGGCATGGGCCGTCGGCCATGGAAGGCCGACCTACGGCGCCTGCCGGCCAGCGACCGCGATCTACCCTGATCCCTAGTCCCTGACCCCTGGTCCCTGCTTTTCGGTCCCTGACCCCTTCACTGCCGCAAAACAGCAGAAATTCAGGCACTGGAACCAGTCGATGACCTGGTCGAACCCGGCGTCCAGCAGGCGCTGGTGGTGGGTCTGGCGGCTGTCGGCGATGAGCACGTTTTCCAGCGCCTGACGCTTGCGGGCGATTTCCAGGTCGGAATAACCCTGGGCGCGTTTGAACGCGTGGTGATGCCGGTCCAGCCAGGCCTGGCTCGGCGCGTCGAAGGCCAGCTTCTCGGCCAGCAGCAGCACGCCGCCGGGCACCAGGCCCGCAGCGATGCGGCGCATGAGAACCGCGCGCCGTTCGGGGGCGATGAACTGCAGGGTGAAGTACATGATGACTAGCGAGGCACGCTCGACCGGCACTTCGCAGGCGTCCGCCTCGATCACATCAACAGGCACGAACGAGTTGTCTTCTGCAATGATCTGACGACAACGTGCAACCATCTGCGGTGATTGGTCCACGGCGATGATAGTCACTCCAGGTGCCTGGATGGCGCGCCGCGCAGCCAGCGTCGCCGCACCCAGCGAGCAGCCCAGATCGTAGACCCGGGTGTTTTCGACTACGCAGTCGCGGACCATCAGCGGGGTCAGTTCGAGCAACTGCCGATAGCCGGGCACCGAGCGCTCGATCATGTCGGGAAACACCCGCACCACCCGCTCGGAGAACTCGAAGGGCTGTACTTGTTCCTGCGTTTCGGCGTAGATTCGATCTCGCACGTTCATGGAGGCATTCTAAGCCTTGAAAGCCGACTCCCGGAGTGGCCCGTCCATCCTGCCCTTCGATTTTAAAGTCTCCTCAAACACCGGCAAGACGACGGATCGGCGCAACCAGCAGGCTTGACAGGTCGATTGCGGCATCTGGATTGGCAATGCTGTTGGTGCAGACCAGGCGCTGGACCCCGGCCTGGTTCAGCGTTTGGCGCGAGCGCTCGTCGTGCAGTCCGTGGATGCCGATGACCACCGGTGCGGGCAAACCGGCTGCACACAGGTGGCGCGTGGCTTCGGCAATGGTCGTGCCGGAAGAAATGATGTCGTCGATCAGGACCGGCTGCCGATCCACAATGGCGTCCAGCTCCGGCAGGCGCATATCCACCTCGCGGTCGCCGTGGCGCTTCTTCTCGAACACGCGCCACGGCCAATTACCGATTTCCGCAACCGCCTGGATCCACTGCTCGCTTTCCCCGTCAGGTCCGATCAGCACGGGCCGATCCAGCGAGGTCTTGATCCAGTCGGCAATGGCCGGTGCCGAGGCCGGCACTTCGGACTCCAGGGTGTAGATTTCATCCAGGCTGGCGTAGCGGTGCAGGTGCGGGTCGACCGTCACCAGCCAGTCGAAGTGGGCCGACAGCCAGCGCGCGAAGGTCTTCGAGGTCAGCGCCTCGCCCGGACGGAAGCGCTGGTCCTGGCGCATGTAGCACAGGTAGGGGCAGACCAGGCCGAGCCTCGAGGCGCCGAGGTCGCGGGCCAGGTCGGCGGCAAACAGCAGCGCCGGGATTCGCGCGTCCGGATCGTTGAGGGTGGCGACCAGCACCACGCTGCGGTCCTTGAGATCGGCATCGATGCGCAGGTAGCTCTCGCCGTCGGGGAAACGTCGGTAGGCCAGCGGCGCCGTGGTCCAGCCCAGTTGGTCGGCCAGCGATTGCGACAGCGCCTCGTTGCCGGGCAGGGCGATCAGTATCCCTGGATGATCGGCGCTCATGCTGGCCCTCCATGGTCGGACGCGATGTTGACGATGTCGCCGTTGGAGCCGGCGAACTCGCGCGCGTAGTTCAACTCGCCGACGCTTTCGGCGTGAATGGTGTAAATCGGCTGACCGGCTTCGACCGGGTCACCGAGGTGCACGTGCAGGTCCACGCCCGCGCAGGCCGCGGCCGGCGCGCCGGCAAGCTTGGCCAGGCGGCTCAGGCGGCGATTGTCGAAGGCCTCGACCCGTCCGCTGCGCGTGGCCTGGACCGAGACCCGGTGCCGCGCCAGGCTGGGCCGGCTGAAGCGGCCCTGGGCCTCGCAGATCGCAATCAGCTTGGCCAGGGCGGCCCCGCTATCCAGCGCCTCGCCCGCCTTGCTCACGCCATGCCCGGCTTCCGCGCCGTCGCACAACTCGAGCAATGCCCCGGCCAGTTCCAACGAACGCGTGCGCAGATCGGCCGGCGCCTCGGGTGCCTGTTCGAGCACGGCCAGGATATCGCGCGCTTCCAGCGCCGGGCCGATGCCGTTACCGACCGGCTGTTGCCCGTCGGTCAGCAGGATGCGGGTTTCCAAGCCGAAGGCGCGCGCCACCGCTTCCAGCCGTGTCGCCAGCGCTTGTCCGTCGGCTTGTGCGCGGACCTTGGCCGTGGGCCCGACCGGCAGGTCCAGCACCAGGTGGCTGGAGCCGGCGGCGATTTTCTTTGACAGCACCGAGGCGACCAGCTGTGCTTCGGCGTCCAGGTCCATGACCCGGGCGACGCGGATCAGCACGTCGTCGACCGGGCTTAAGCCCACAGAACCGCCCCACACCAGGCAGCCGTTTTCCCGCTCGACCACCCGGCGCATCTCGGCCAGCGGCAGATCGACCCGGGTCAGCGTTTCCATGGTGTCGGCCGTGCCGGCCGGAGAGGTGATGGCGCGCGACGAGGTCTTGGGCATCCACAACCCGCTGGCGGCCACAATGGCCACCACCAGCGGCGTGGTGCGGTTACCCGGCAGGCCGCCCACGCAGTGCTTGTCGGCAATCGGCGTTCGCGGCCAGCGCAGACGTTCGCCGACCTCAATCATCGCCTCGGTCAGATAAATCAGCTCTTCGTCGTCCAGCGACCGGGTGGCCATAATGGTCAGCAACATGGCCAGGTGGATATCGGCGTAGCGCCCCGCCGCCACGTCGTTCAGGATGGCGCGCAGGCTGTCGCGGCTGAAGCGCTGGCCGTAGATGCGCCCGCGCAGGTTGCCCAGGGACTGCAGGGGTTGCGGGTGGCGCAGGTGGATCAGATCGCCTTCCTCGATCTGGAGCAGGCGCCAGGCCGACTCCGACAGCGCCGCTTCATCGAGTCCCAGCAGCTCGGAGTCAATCTGGTACAAGGTCGCGATGACCTGGTTTCCACCCGCCTCAAGCTGGATCCGCGCATGTGCGCTGAAGCCCTCGGAGCGGCATACGGCGCAGTCGCGGCGGGTGATGATGACCGGCTCGTCGTGGGTATCCAGGGCGATGCGGCGCGCCTTCAGGTTGTTCGAGGTCTGGACGACGGCGCCGTTGGCGGGATTGGTGTTCATGGCGTCACGTCAGTCAAGCGAGTAGGTGGCTTGCGGATCCGGCACCAGCGCCGGCCAGCGCAGTTCCTCACTGATGCGTTCGGCCAGGGCGGCGGCGGCCGCGCTTTCGCCGTGGACCACGAAGACCTGTTTCGGCGCCCTGGGCAAGCGGCCCAGCCAGCCGATCAGCTCATCGCTGTCGGCATGAGCTGACAGCATGTCGAGGTTGGCGATTCGGGCGCGTACCTCCCAGTCGTCGCCGTGGATGCGAATCTGCTCGGCGCCGTTGACCAGTTTCTCGCCGCGCGTGCCCCCGGCCTGGTAGCCGGAAAACAAAATGGTGTGCCGGGCATCGGACAGGTAGACCTTGAGGTGGTGCAGCACTCGCCCCCCAGTGGCCATGCCGCTGCCGGCGATGATGATCTTGGGCATGGGATCATGATCGAGCCGGCGCGATTCTTCCGGGTCGCGCACGTAGCGCGGTAGGGCACAAGCGGCCTCGGCCTCGGCGCGGCTTAAGGCGTGGTCATCCGGGTGATCGGCGAACACCTCGGTGGCGTTGATCCCCAGCGGAGAATCCAGAAACACCGGCACCCGCGGGATGCGACCGGCCTGCATCAGCCGGCACAGGTGGTGCAGCAGCAGCTGGGTGCGTCCGACCGCGAAGGCCGGCACGATCACCGTGCCGCCGCGTCCGACGGTGGCCCGGATGACCTCGGCCAGGCACTCTTCCGGATCCTCTTTGGAGCGCTGTTTGTCGCCGTAGGTGGATTCGACGACCACATAGTCCGCCGCGGGCGGCGCATCCGGCGGCGGCATGGTGGCGCTGTTGTTCTGGCCCAGGTCGCCGCTGAACAGCACCCGCACCGGGCCGCTTTCGACCAGCACACTGGCCGCACCCGGAATATGCCCGGCGCGGAGGAAGCGGGCGCTGACCCGATCGCTCAAATCGAAACGCTGGTCGAACGGCTGGGTGCGGAACTGGTGCAGGCAGACTTGCGCATCGGCCTGTGTATATAGGGGCCGAGCCGGCTGGTGCCGCGTGTAGCCGAGCCGATTGGCACGCGCGGCATCCTTTTCCTGGATGAAGCCAGAGTCGGGCAGCAGGTGACGACACAGGTCGCGGGTGGCCGCTGTCGCATGAATCCAGCCGCCGTAGCCTTCGCGGCAAAGCACTGGCAGGTAACCGGAATGGTCAAGGTGAGCATGCGTCAGGACCACTGATCTGAGCCCGCCGGCGTCGAATCCCGGGTGGCCCCAGTTACGCAGGCGCAAATGTTTGAAGCCCTGGAACAGGCCGCAGTCGATCAGGTGCTGCTCGCCGCCGGCCTGCAGCAGGAAGCGCGAGCCGGTGACGGTTTCGACCGCGCCAAAGAAGCGCAGGCTGAGTTGGCTTTTTCCAGTCACGCTCAAGCCGGACCGTGCCGCGTCTGCTCGACCATTTCGGCAAAACGCTGCAGTACGGCGCGCCCGGACGGGGTGGGGCGCAGCGAACTCAACAGCCGGTCGGCAAAGATGCCTTCGCCGCTGAGCACCGAGCGGCGCGACCGGATGTAGCAGTCCATGATGTCGACGTCGAACTCAGGGTGAAACTGCAGACCCCAGCTCAGGTTGCCAAAATACAGGCCGTGGTGCGGGTCGCCTTGGGCACGCGATACAACCTGGGCTCCTTTGGGTGGCTCTAGCACGGCTTCAACATGCGTGGCCTGGAACGCCGCCCCTGGCGCCAACTGGCCCAGCAAGCGGTCGTCCCGATCGAGGATCTCGACGTCGAAGGAGCCCATGCGACGCCCGTTCGGATTGGGCCCGACCACACCACCGAGAGCGTGGGCCAGCAGTTGGTGGCCGTAGCAGACACCGAGCATGGGCAGGCCGTCGTCATGGGCTTCGGCGATCCAGCCGGCGGCCCGTTCCGACCAATCGTGGCGATGCGACACCATGGCCGGTGATCCGGTAATGACGACGGCGGCCAGATCATCGCGCCGAGCCGGCAGGCGCTCGCCCTGATGTACGCTGACCGTACGGAAGTCAAAGCGCTCCGGGCCGATGCCGTTGATGAACCACTGATCGAAATCGCCGAAGCGTTCGGCGGCCTCCGGGACGCTGGAACCGGTCTTGATGATCAGCAGGGTGAGTTTGTGCATACGGTCCATGATAAGACCTCCCCCGTTATACTGGTTGTTGGCCTTGACCGACCCGACTTGGGGCGCCATTTACACGTGAATTTTCAGGATTTCATTCGTACCCTGGACCGCTATTGGTCGGATCTGGGCTGCGTGCTCACCGCGCCACTGGACCTTGAGGTGGGCGCGGGCACATTCCATCCGGCCACTTTCCTGCGCAGCATCGGCCCGGAGCCGTGGAACGCCGCCTACATCCAGCCCTGCCGCCGGCCGACTGATGGTCGCTACGGCGAAAACCCCAACCGACTGCAACACTATTATCAGTACCAAGTCGTCATGAAGCCCTCGCCGCTGGATTTCCAGGAACTCTACCTGGGTTCGCTGGACGCCGTGGGCATCGATCCGACCATTCACGACATTCGTTTCGTCGAGGACAACTGGGAGTCGCCGACCCTGGGTGCTTGGGGTCTGGGTTGGGAAGTTTGGCTCAACGGCATGGAAGTGACCCAGTTCACCTA
The DNA here is from genome assembly GCA_007135355.1 of Wenzhouxiangella sp. Classification (GTDB taxonomy): domain Bacteria; phylum Pseudomonadota; class Gammaproteobacteria; order Xanthomonadales; family Wenzhouxiangellaceae; genus Wenzhouxiangella. The sequence goes on along the minus strand of SLJA01000026.1, from coordinate 3,794 downwards.
TTTCCAGCAGGCCGGCGGGCTGGAATGCAAGCCGGTCATGGGCGAGATCACTTACGGCCTGGAGCGCCTCGCCATGTACCTGCAGGGCGTGGAGAGCGTGTTCGACCTGGTCTGGACCGAAGGCCCCTACGGCCCGGTCACCTACCGCGACGTCTATCACCAGAACGAGGTCGAGCAGTCGGCTTACAACTTCGAGCGCGCCGACACCGACAGCCTGTTCGCCTGGTTCGACACCTGCGAGCAGCAGGCCCGTGCCCTGGTCGAGGCCGATCTGCCGCTGCCCGCCTACGACCAGGTGCTCAAGGCCTCGCATACCTTCAACCTGCTTGACGCGCGCCAGGCCATCTCGGTGACCGAACGTCAGCGCTTTATTCTTCGCGTGCGAGACTTGTCGCGGCTGGTGGCCGAGGCCTATTACGGCCGTCGCAAGGCCCTGGGCTTTCCCGGCCTGGGTGCGGCAGCGGAGGCATCGGCATGAGCGCGGTGACGAGCAAGACGCATAGCCTGCTACTTGAGCTGGGCTGCGAGGAATTGCCGGCCCGTCAGCTCCAGGCCCAGCTTGAACTCCTGCGCGAGGGTGTGTGCAGCCGCCTGGCCGATGCCGGACTGATCGAGGCCGAGCCGCGGGCGCGCTGTCTGGGAACGCCGCGGCGCCTGGCCATCATCATCGATAACGTGAAGACCCGCCAGCCCGACCGGGTGATCGAGCGCAAGGGCCCGGCCGAAAGCGCGGCCTTCGATGCCGACGGCCGGCCGACCCGGGCCGCCGAAGGCTTCGCTCGCAGCGTTGGCCTGGCCGTGACTGAACTGGAGCGATTGGAAACCGAGCAGGGCCGCTGGCTGTATGCGCGCATCAATGAACCGGGCCGCGGACTGGCCGAAGTATTGGGCGAAATCCTGGACGCCACGATCAAGACCATGGCCGGCGCGCGCAGCATGCGCTGGTCGGACCGGCCCGAACGTTTTCTGCGCCCGGTGCGCTGGCTGCTGGTGCTGCACGGCGACGAAGTGGTGCCGATCTCGGCCTTTGGCCTGGACGCCGGCCGCCAGACCCAGGGTCACCGCATCCACGCCCCGGGCTGGCACGCGGTCGCCTCGGTCGATGATTACATCCCGGTGCTGAAGAGCGCCCATGTGCAGGTCGATCCGGCCAAGCGCGTCAGCGCGATCGTCGCCGGCGCCCAGACCCTGGCCCGCGGTGCCGGGCTGGAGGCGGAAATCGATCCCGACCTGCTTAACGAAGTGGCCGGCCTGACCGAATGGCCGGTGCCCGTGATCGGGGCCTTCGACGAGTCCTTTCTGGAGGTGCCGGCCGAAGCCCTGATCTGTTCCATGCAGCAGCATCAGAAATGTTTTCCCCTGCGCCATGCCGATGGCCGCCTGGCGGCCCGCTTCATCGCCGTGGCCAACATCGAAAGCCGCGACGTCGGTGCCCTGACCGCCGGGTTCGAGCGCGTCATCCGGCCGCGTCTGGCCGATGCGCGGTTTTTCTACGAACAGGATCGGCGTTTTTCGCTGCAGCAGCGTCTGGAGCGTCTGGAACAGGTCAAGTTCCAGGAAAAGCTGGGCTCGGTGGGCGCCAAGGTACGACGATTGCAGGTTCTGGCCGCGGAACTGGCGCCGGCGCTGGATGCCGACCCCGAAACCGTGACCCGCGCGGCGCTGCTGTGCAAGAGCGACCTGGTCACCGAGATGGTGGGCGAGTTTCCCGAACTGCAGGGCATCATGGGCCGCTACTACGCGCTGGCCGACGGTGAGCCCGATGACGTTGCCGTCGCCATCGAGACCCACTACCTGCCGCGCCATGCCGGTGATTCCCTGCCGCTGGATCCGGCCGGGCGAGCGCTGGCGCTGGCCGATCGCCTCGATACTCTGGTCGGTGTCTTCGCCGCCGGCCAGAAGCCGCGTGGCGGCAAGGACCCATTTGCCCTGCGGCGCGCGGCGCTGGGGATCATCCGCATTCTCGACAGCGCCGGCACCCACCTGCCCCTGAGCGTCCTGGTCAAGCAAACCGCTGACTGCCTGGCCCAGGACCTCGGGCAGGATGTGCGCTTCGAGCGCGATCTGTTGCAAGAGGTCGAACAGTTCCTGCAGGAGCGCTTGCGATCGTATGCCGCCGACAGCGGGATCGAAACCAATACGGTGCAGGCGGTGGCCGAAGTTGAGGCCGGTGTCGTGCCGGACTTCATGGCGCGCGCGCGGGCAGTGCAGGCTTTTGCCGACGATCCCATGGCCGATAGCTTGATTGCCGCCAACAAACGCATTGCCAACCTGCTCAAGCAGGCCGAGGACATCGGGCTGGACGAGGTCGACCGCGGCGCCCTGGTCGAACCCGCCGAGCAGTCCCTGTTTGAGACCCTGCAGCGCATTGAGGCCGACCAGTTCGCCGACTCTCCGCAGACCAGCCGCGACTACGGTCGAGAGCTGGGCGGGCTGGCCGCGCTGCGCGAGCCGGTGGATCACTTCTTCGACCAGGTCATGGTGATGGCCGACGACGAGCATCTGCGGCGCAACCGGCTGAGCCTGCTGCGGCAACTGCGCGCCCTGTTCCTGCGCGTGGCCGATGTCGCCCGCCTCGGACGCTAAGGCATTCCGAGGTTTCTTAATGGCCAGCAAGCCCGTACCCATCCTGATCCAACGTGGTCTGCTGTTGGACGGACAGCGAGGTCCGGATCCGGCCCGTCTTGACGAGCTGGTTGCCTTTCAGCGTTCTGCCCGGCGACGCTTGCTGCTGTTGGCGCGGCAACCGGTGCGCTGGCGGCCTACGCGCAATTCTGTCGATGAAGACCTGGGACTGCAGCAGACCCTGCATCAATCCCTGCGCAGAGCCGGGGCAGAGCTGGACGGCGTGTTGTATCTGACCGTCGGCCTGTTCGCGCGACGTCAGGCGCGCCTGGATGAGCTTGTCGGATTGGCGAGTCGCTACCGGATCGAACCGGCCGAACTGATCACGGTAGGCAGCGATGCCACCCTGCTGGAGAGCGTCGTTCAGTCTGGTGGGCGGGCCTTGTCGGTTGGTGAGCGAATTACCGGCGCAAGTCGCCACGGGTCGTTGAAGGCCGCTCTGTCGGCGTTGCTTTGATCTTTGCCGCGCAGTGGCCGTGGCCTCTACTACCCCAGCCGTGTTTGATGCCCTGACACGCGGGTTTGACCGAGCCACAGCCCAAGCCGCTTGGACGGCGCACAACAGCCAACTGCGCCGTCATGGTCATTTTGGCCTCTGGCAGCAAGCGCTGGAGCGGTTGCCGACCGTTGAGCCCGGCTGGTCGGTCCGCGACGGCTGGCTGCATGCCGGGGCTCCAATGACGGAGCGGTCGTCACTGAGAGCTGCGTTGCACAGTTTCATTCCCTGGCGCAAGGGCCCGTTGGTGCTGGCTGGCGAAAAGATCGAAACCGAGTGGCGCTCCGATTTCAAATGGAATCGGATCGCGCCGCATCTGGATCTGCGTGGCGCGCGCGTTCTGGATGTAGGCGCCGGCAATGGCTATTTTGGCTGGCGCATGCTGGAACAGGGCGCGGCTTGGGTGCTGGGTTGTGATCCAACGCCGCTGTTCGTGATGCAGAACGCGGTGATCCGGCACTTTGCCGGTCCCGCCAAGCATGAGCTACTGGCTCTGCGCTTGGAGGATCTGCCGCGGGGGTTGACGGATTTCGACGCCGTGTTTTCAATGGGCGTGCTCTACCACCGACGGGATCCGGCCGCGCATCTGTCCCAGCTGCGCGAACGCCTGCGGCCTGGCGGCTGCCTGGTGCTGGAGACCTTGATTCTGCCGGATGCCGATTCGCTGCAGTTG
>SLJA01000124.1 GCA_007135355.1 Wenzhouxiangella sp. | reverse complement strand
GACGACGGATCTGCCACGCGAGATTGACTTCCTGCTCGGCTACGACCGCGCCCATACAGCGCTGAATGCACGACTTGACTGGCCCCGCAACACGCTGGGCCTGTTCATTCGGCTGGTCCACCAGAATGGCGGCCGGCTGTCCGAAACCAAGCGCCGCGCGCACTTCGACTGGATGACAGACGAAGAGCTGGAGGGGTCCGAGAATCTCGTCCGCCAGGCGTTTTCGGAATCCCGGTCTCACTAAATCGAAGTCACCGAATTCATGCCTCATTTTGAGCCATAATGTGAGCTATAAACTGGCGGTTTATAACTCATGAAATGGAACTGGCAGCACAAGGACTGGCCAGATTTTCGCTGGGATCAGTCTGCGCTGGCGGAATTCGAGAGCCGGCACCTCCGGCAATCCGGCATCCTGATCGGCAAGGCCCGGCTCTATGACCGTCTTCGCGGCCGAATCAATCCGCGACAACAAAAGGCGCTGGAGCGCATGTTCCGCGAGGGGTTGAACGGGTTCAAGGGCGGGCTGAGTGCCGAGAACTACATCAGCATCACCGGAACCTCCCGCGCCACCGCGACACGCGATCTGGCGAAACTGGTTCAGCTTGGCGCCTTGGTCAGAACTGGCGAATTGAAAAGCACGAGATACTGGTTGAATGTCGGGCAACAACAGAACCTGGTCGACTAGTCGACCGCGTCTTCGTCAAGGGTGGCCACGGCCACGCTGTCAAGCGCTGAACTGTCGCGCCAACCGGCCCGGGTTTTTCAAGCCGGCCACCACGATGGATTCGCCGCGATCATCCACCACGCTGAGTTTACCCTGGCGCAGAAGCCGGGCCCAGGCGTTTTGCTTGACTCCGACTGCTTTGATCCGGTCCCGGTGCAGGCTGGCGGTCTTCTGCCACAACAGTCCGTAGCTCAAGTACAGGTGACGGTCGGCGAGCAAGGCCCCGGAATGGATGAATCGGGCCAGGGCTTGTCCGGCCGCACCGGGCAGGCCGATCAGGTAAAGTGCCGCGGCCAGGGCCAGGCCAGGCGTACCGAATGGCCCCAGCGCCAGCACCAGGGCTGCAACGAACACCAGCAGGGGCACGATAAACACGGTCCAGTGCGCGCTGATGGCTATTTCAGTGCGCTCACCTTTATCTACCAGGTGCTCCAGTTTGCGCGCGCGGAAGCCGATCGCGGCCAGCAGACCCACCAGGGCGGCCGGCGGCAGCAGGGCGATGCCCGACACCAGCAGCATGTTGCCGACCCGGCTGCCGGACCAGGCCACACCCAGTACCAGGGTCAGTGCGGCACACAGCCCGAGCGAGACACCCAGCGCGATGATGCCGTGGCGCAACCAGATCTTGCGGCTACCGTACCGGGCCTCCCGGCCTAGCGGCCACCACTGCACCAGGGCCGAGGTCAGGGTCAGCGGCAGCAGCACGACGAAGGCGACCAGAAAGCCCAGTGAAGCGCTGCCGCGCCAAAGTAGGGCGCCGAGCAGGGCCAGCATGGTGATCCCGACCAGGCTCAAGCTGATCCAAAGACCGCGCTGACGCCGAGCTCGGGTGCTATCCGTGCCGGAAGATTGTTTTGATGTCTGGCTCATCCCTGCCACAATCGATTTACTGCCTTGAGTGTAGCGCGAGATTGACCGCTAAAGGCTTGGGACTGTCGATTCCACCGATCTAATCGCCGTCCCGAGGCGGACTCGCCGGGCTGCCATGGTGCACCGCTGAACACTACCCGGAGCGGTCGTCTCGCTCGACCAAAAACCATTGTCCAGCGATTCCCACGTAGCGCAGCCGCACGTCGAGCATGCGAGTATCGACCACGGCCAGAATCGTATAGTCGCGGTAGACCGTTTCCATATTCACCTGTGTGCGTAAAGCGAACATTGCGCCGCGCTCGACCCAGTCCGCAGAGTCATCCGCCCGGATATTGGCCCGGGCCCAGCTCTGGAAATCTGCCTCCGACGGCTTGGTCACGGCCAGAAACGTGAGCAACAAGAGCACCAGGATTGTGGTGAAAAGCCATTTCATCTGGTGTTTAATCCTGTCTCGACCGACGATAGGGTGTGGATTGATACCCATTGTTCCATAAAAGTCGCGGCAGAATTGGCCCGTGGGTGCGCAGTGCAAAGTCTCACTGATAGGCGTGTTGGGTGCCTGGATTCAGTATGCTGGTATCACACCAATGGTTTAATTGCCATTCCTGGGCAAGCCCCGGATTTCGGCCGCCCGCATGAACCGGAGAAAGGTCAGCGCCAGATCGCGGTTGCTTCCGGCGGGCAGCGTTCAAGCATGAGATCTTTGATTAGCGCGAAGTCTTTGACCTCTGAATAGATCAAATTGCGGGTCATGTCGCGGGAGATCAGTTTGATGACTTGCTTTCTTTCGTAAATGATTATTTTTCGTACATTGCTGAAGGACGTATGCATGCGCTTGCGTGACAATGCCAGGACGCTTGCGCCGGCGGCCGACAGGTTGCCGGATGCCAGCCCCGCCACGAAACCTGCCCGGGCCAGCAAGTCCGTCCGATCCACCCCTCGGGCCGGCATCTGGACATGATCGATGCCTTTGTCGTCCATCTCGAACAGGATCGAGTAACGTCCGCCACTGACCAGTATGTAAAGCGGATAAGCGATGATGAAAAGCCCGAGAAGGATGCCGGCAACGATCGTATACACCTGGGTCGAGGCCCTTAGCCCCTGCACGAACGAGCCATCGAGCGTCTCGATGATCAGCAGCACCAATGCCGGAAACAGCGCGGCCAGCAGGATGATCTTGAAAAGCATTATGGGCAACATCGTTTCCCGCCACAGGCTTACATCATGAAGCCAGCGATACTCCCTGCCATGCCTGGTCAGATACTCTGAAAGCCTCTCAATATGACGGTCTGTGAGATTCGCCATATTGTCAGTCATGGCAAACTGAGCCTGCTTTTCCTATGAACCCGATCTCACCCATCAATAACCGACATTGCTGATGAAAAGCATTACCCGTTCACTTTTACAAATTGCTCGATGCAGACAGATGTTTACTCAAGGAGCGATGTCTTCTTCGACAAGCTCGATGCGAAAAGCTCCCCTTGCTGAAACATCGTAGAAAAAAGAGCGGCGATCAAGTCCGGAACCCTCGAATCGATCCAGTTTTACATGAAGCTTGAAAGTCACTACGTTATCAGGAGGCATTTCTTTTTCAGGCGTTGCAGCCGATAGGAACGCAGGGTCGATCTGATGATCTGGAATGTAAAGGCCATTTGTGATCAAAAAAGCTTCTGTCTTCGGACCGCGGACCTCACCGAAGCCTGGTTCCCAGATTTCGTAATTATGTACCGAAGAGCCAGCAACTCCAACCGCTTGATTCAGTTGCAGCCAGACAGTGTCTTGATTGTGTATGGTCACCGAAATACAGCTATACAGTCGGGCCATCGGGCCAAAAAACTGGCCATGGCGCATTGGTGTCAAATCCATCTGCTGATCGTAGTTCATGTACCCATCATTCTTGACAGAAAGCTTCCAGCGATTATCAGAATCTTCCAAATGATCGGGATCAGGGCCATAGGGACTGACGCCGCTAAAGAAATACTCAACAGTAAATTCGCCACCCGACCACTGTTCGGTGATTGAGTCGACGAGCAAAGCGCTGCCACTTTCAGCTGCACTGGACTCCTCTATCATTGCAGGGTCCAAGCATTTCCACTGATTAATGGGGTATCGAACCAAATCCTCATTTCGAACCGCATCGGTATCTGCAATCTGCTCAACATAACTGGCCAATAGTTGCGAGAGCTCCATCAGGTCATCGATATACCGGGATAAATGCGGCGACTCTGCGGCGCGATGGGCCAAGACATCGATTGCGGCTTGGTTGGCGCCGAGCAGATCGATATCATGGGCATGCAGAGATAGCACCAACTGACTGAATTGATCTGGCAGCCTGCCCCATGCGCGAAGTGCTCGTACGGTCAGTAGCCCGGCAGAAGCCAGATTGGCGAGTTGCTGATCAGCATCGGAAAGTAGCGTCGTTGCCGGCGTGGGATCGGTGGCCTGGCTGGCGGATAGTAAATCCTCAATGCGACTGTCGCCGTGAGATGCCAAAGGAGGCTTGAGCTCGGTCGATGGACGGCTTGCCAGGGTTTTCGATCCCCGCAAGGTTGCAGCCTCAAGAAAACGGTAGGCTTCCATTCGCAACATTTCGCTTTGAACATATTCGATTGCTGTCTTGCCTTGGCTGTCCTTCGCGCTGGCATCAGCGCCGACGTCCAGCAGCATTGCCGGGACAGTCTCGAGCATTCTGGGTGACACGTTTTGTACCGCAACGTGCAGTGGGGTCCAATCCATTATCCCGCGTGCATGAACATCCGCTCCGGCATTCAAAAGCACCCGGGCTGACTCTGGACTGTAGCCTCTCCATGCGGCAATGTGCAAAGGCGTAGTCCCTCCCAAGTCTGGGGCGTTTACATCAGCCCCAGCCTCAATCAGCAATTGAATGGCTTCTGAAGCCGCATCCTGGAAGCCTCTGCGCGCCGCATGATGAAGCGTAGTGTTGCCGTTGCGGTCGATTGCTGACAAGTTGGCACCGGACTCAATGGCTTGCTGCAATTCAGCAATCGAGCCATACAGGGCAATTCGCAGAAAAGTGGCATCATCCAGGTCGGCAGACCGGGCCGAGCCAAGCGACACGCCGAAGAAAACTAAGGGAACTATCCATAGGCTGAAGCGGGGCATATTCATTCCCTCCGATCTAATGAGCCCGGCAATCAGACCGATTGCCGGGTGAATGCCCAGCCTGAAGGGCCGGGACCACGAAGCGAGTTAACAATCTGGCGGTGAACTAGCAATCGGTTCAATGGAATAGTCCGAGTGATTCGATGCCCAAGGTGACCATATGCACAGACTCCACGGGATGGCGCCCGGTGATCAGGCGAACTGCGCGTTCGGCCGCCACTGGGTCGTCGTAGGCCATGTCCATGGCCTTGAGCAGGCGGTTGTAATAGTTCTGGGTCGCTATGGTCTTGGCCCGTTGTTGCTGGGTCAGCGGCTGGCGTAAACGGTCGACCAGCAGGGGTTGGATTTTGGTGCGGATGTCTTTGGCGGTGCCGCGGAAGATTTCCATGTTTTGCAGGTCGCGTCCCATGCCCCGCATGTGGCGCATCTCGTGCGCCTTGAATTCGGTAATGCGGCCGGCATCCGAGGCATAGCGAGGGTCAATCAAATCAAGCGCGCTGCGACTGGCGCCCAGCACATCGCCTCTGCCGCGGATGCTGCAGATCCGAATCCACGGGCTCATCGCTCCACCTTCGGTGTGATAAGCCTCCAGATGGGCGTCACTCGTTACCATCTGCCAGGACTGTCGCGCACTGCGACTGCCCGAGTTGCGTGCATAAACTTTGCTGAAGGTGTCCTGCCATAGCTTGTTGGCTGAATACAGGTCCATGTTGCGTTCAACCCCGGTTACGGGATCGCGATAGCGCACGACGCGCCCATCTCTGCTGACCACGTTCAGGTCAAGGTCCATGCCCGGCGTCACGTTGCCCGCGTTGCGAATAGGGCGCATGCTCAGTTGTTCGATATCGAATCCCGAGCGACTGAGTTCCGCCCTGAACTCGCGAACGATTCTCTGCGTGTGCAAGCGGTCGGTCGCGTTATATCTGGCCTGGACCTGGGGCGATGCCTCAAATTTCAGATAGGCCTTGGCATAAGGCGAGTGCTTGACGGCGGCAGTCAGGTCCATCAACTGGGCATCGAGGGTGGCAAGCTGGGGCCGGGGGGCGCCGGCCCGACTGGCTGCCCGGTAGGTGTTGTAAGCATCCTGGTGATGCTGGACCAGGGCTTTGCCGTAAGCCTTTTCCTGTCGGTGATTCTGCAGCCTCAGGTTGTCTCGCCAGGCTTGGTTCCCGGCTGCTGCCAGGGCGTCACGCGTCTCCCACTGATGTTTGAACCCAGCCGCCTGACGATAGGCCTGCTGCATGGCCTTGCGCTTCACGAAACTGATCGCGACATCAGTGGCGCCGCCGACAATGCCACCAGTCTGGTAACCATCATGAAATGTGATCGCATAGTTGATTGATGGTGAATAAAATCGGGTCGCGGTTTCAATGGCAGTCAGTGCCATTCCGGCACCCCCGCGGTACTCTGGACCCAGGCGACCGCCGGTCTGATAGCCATACACGGACCCGCTGGCCAGTCCGTAGCCGATCGCCAAAGCGCCGCCCCCGGTGACCAGGGGCGCCACATACATGGCATAGCCAAGAAAGGTATCCGAAGTGTGGCGGGTGGTTTCAAGTACG
>SLJA01000089.1 GCA_007135355.1 Wenzhouxiangella sp. | reverse complement strand
TGGTCGAAGTGGTTGAACGGGCCCAGTAAGCGGAGCATAGCAGCATGATTCAGATGCAATCCAGATTGGCCGCGGCAGACAACAGCGGTGCGCGCGAGCTGATGTGTATCAAGGTGCTCGGAGGCTCGAAGCGTCGGTACGCGAACATTGGTGATGTCATCAAGGTGACGGTCAAGGACGCCATCCCGCGCGGTAAGGTCAAAAAAGGCGAAGTCTATAATGCCGTGGTCGTGCGTACTGCCAAAGGTGTCAGGCGCCGGGACGGTTCGTTGATCCGCTTCGACGGAAACGCCGCCGTGCTGCTCAATAACAAGCTTGAGCCGATTGGCACTCGTATCTTCGGGCCGGTAACACGCGAGCTGCGCTCGGAGCGGTTCATGAAGATCGTTTCCCTGGCGCCGGAAGTTTTGTAAGGAGTTAATGATGCAACGCATTCGCAAGGGCGACGAAGTGATCGTGATTGCCGGGCGCAGCAAGGGCCAACGTGGTCATGTGCTGAAAGTGCTCAAGGATGATCGACTGCTGGTCGAAAATGTCAACATGGTCAAGCGTCATCAGAAGCCGGATCCGCAGGCGCAGCAGCCCGGCGGGATTATCGAGCGCGAGGCGCCCATCCATCCGTCAAACGTGATGCTGTACAACCCCGCCACCGATCAGGGTGATCGGGTCGGGTTCAAGTTTCTCGAAGACGGTCGCAAGGTACGGTTTTTTCGTTCAACCGGCGAAGTCGTCGACATTTAAGGGCATAGAGAATCATGGCTAGGCTGCAGGAATACTATCGCGACACGATCGTTGGAAAGCTGACGGACAAGTTCGGCTATCGCAATGTCATGCAGGTGCCGCGTCTGGAAAAGATCACCCTGAACATGGGTCTGGGCGAAGCGGTTGGCGACAAGAAGGTGATTGATAACGCCGTGTCGGACATGGCTAAGATCGCCGGGCAGCGACCGATCGTCACCAAGGCGCGTAAATCAGTCGCCAGCTTCAAGATTCGCGACGGTTATCCGATTGGCTGCAAAGTCACTCTGCGCCGCGAGCGGATGTATGAATTTCTGGATCGTCTGGTCAACGTCGCCCTGCCGCGCGTACGTGATTTCCGCGGCATTCCGCGCAAGTCCTTCGACGGCAGCGGTAATTACAGTCTCGGCGTGAAAGAACAAATCATTTTCCCCGAGATCAATTACGACCAGATCGATTCGATTCGTGGGATGGATATCGCCATCACCACGTCGGCAAAGACAGATGAGGAAGGGATGGCGCTGTTGGAAGCGTTTGGCTTCCCTTTCCGCGCGCGTTGAGGAGTAGGTAAGGCATGGCTAAGGTTTCAATGGTTGAGCGCGAGAAGCGCCGGGCAAAGCTGGCCGCACGCTATGCGGCGAAGCGGGCCGAGCTCAAGCGCATCGTTGCCGATCCGGAGGCGGATTACGAGGAAAAGCAGGCTGCAATGCATCGTCTGAGCAAGATGCCTCGGGATGCCAGCCCTGTTCGCGGTCGCAATCGTTGCCGTGTGTCGGGTCGCCCTCGCGGCTACTACCGCAAGTTTGGATTGGCGCGCAACAAGCTGCGCGAAGCCGCCATGCGCGGCGACGTGCCCGGTTTGCGCAAGGCCAGCTGGTAAGGAGCAAAGCATTATGAGCATGACCGACCCGATTTCCGACATGCTGGCGCGTATCAAGAATGCCCAGGCGGTGCGTAAGCGTATGGTAGCGATGCCCTCGAGTAATCTGAAGACATCGATCGCGCAGGTTCTCAAGGATGAAGGTTACATCCGTGACTTCCGCGTGGAGAACGAGGGCGTCAAGAACGTCCTGCAGATTGAGCTGAAGTATGTCGAAGGGCGTGGCGTGATTGATCGGCTTGAGCGTTTCAGCAAGCCCGGGCGTCGACGCTACTTTGGCAAGGACGACATCCCCCGAGTGCTTAATGGCTTGGGCGTTGCCATCATCAGCACCTCCAGTGGCGTCATGACCGACACCCAGGCGCGCGCTCAGGGCCAGGGCGGTGAAGTGCTGTGTCTGGTCGCCTGATCGTCGCCGAAGCGTAAGGAAACGAACATGTCAAGAATCGCCAAAAGCCCTCTCAAGCTCCCGTCCGGAGTGGAGTTGTCGGAAATCGACGGCCAGGTCCGAGTCAAGGGTGCCAAGGGCAGCATGGAGTTGTCGCTGCATCCCACCGTGCGGATCGAGGTCGAGAACAACGTCGTATCGGTCACCCCGGTCAAGGAAAGCGACATGGCCATGGCCGGTACCATGCGCGCCTTGCTCGGCAATATGGTCGAAGGCGTGACCAATGGCTTTGAAAAGAAGTTGAATCTGGTCGGAGTCGGTTATCGCGCGTCTGTGCAGGGGCAAACCCTGAACCTCCAGCTTGGTTTCAGCCATCCGGTCGAATACCCGGTTCCGGCCGGCGTGACCGTGGAATGCCCGAGCCAAACGGAAATTGTCGTGCGCGGCTTCGATAAGCAGCGAGTGGGCCAGGTTGCCGCGGAAATCCGTGCCTATCGGCCCCCCGAGCCCTATAAGGGCAAGGGCGTTCGCTACGCCGACGAGCGTGTCGTCATGAAGGAAGCCAAGAAGGCTTAAGGTCGTCAACAATGAACAAAGGCAAAAACGAATCGAGATTACGTCGGGCCCGGAAAACTCGGTCTCGTATCCGTCGTTCCGGCGTTGCGCGTTTGACCGTGCACCGTTCCGGACGTCACCTGTATGCACAGGTCATCGCGCCTGACGGCGAGCACACCATTGCGGCTGCCTCGACGGTGCAAAAAGATGTGAGCGCAGGCTTGAAGGCGACCTGCAACGTAGAGGCTGCCAAAATCGTGGGCCGCACGATTGCAGAGCGAAGCCTCGCTGCCGGCATCGACGGTGTTGCCTTCGACCGGTCGGGTTTCAAGTACCACGGCCGAATCAAGGCATTGGCCGATGCCGCGCGTGAAGCCGGCCTGAAGTTCTAATCAAGGAATCGGAAATGGCAAGAGAATCGAACACAGACAACCTGATCGAAAAGCTGGTCGCGGTCAACCGCGTGGTCAAGGTCGTCAAGGGTGGTCGCCAGTTCAGCTTCACCGCGCTGGCCGTTGTTGGCGATGGCGAGGGCAAGGTCGGATTCGGCTATGGCAAAGCCCGCGAAGTGCCGCTGGCCATCCAGAAGGCCATGGAGCGTGCGCGGCGCGATATGGTTCGTATTTCTCTGAACGAAGGGACCCTTTGGCACGCCATCAAATCGGGCCACAGTGGTTCACGCGTGTACATGCAGCCGGCGTCGGAGGGTACTGGAGTGATTGCCGGCGGAGCGATGCGCGCGGTCTTCGAGGCGGTCGGTGTTCACAACGTCCTGGCTAAAAGCGTGGGCTCGAACAACCCGATCAACCTGGTCCGCGCGACGATGAAAGGGCTGCAGTCCATGGTCTCGCCGGAACAGGTGGCCATCAAGCGCGGCAAGTCGGTCGAGGAGATTCTTCAACATCATGGCTAATACTCATTCTGGCAAGCTGCGCGTCACCCTGGTCCGCAGCATCAACGGGACAATTGGCAAGCATCGCGCGACCGTCCGCGGATTGGGTTTGCGCCGTCTCAACCATACCGTGGAGCTTGAGGACACGCCGGCTGTGCGCGGCATGATTCGCAAGGTCGATTACCTCGTGCGAGTCGAACCGGCTTGACGCGGTACCACCCAGGCACGATTAGGACATCACTATGAAGCTCAATACCATTCAAGCCGCGGAAGGCAGTCGCAGCAAGCGCAAGCGGGTAGGTCGTGGCATCGGGTCAGGCCTTGGTAAAACCGGCGGGCGCGGCCACAAGGGGCAGAAGTCTCGCTCAGGTGGCTACCACAAGGTGGGCTTTGAAGGCGGCCAGATGCCGCTGCAGCGCCGCCTGCCCAAGGTCGGCTTCAACTCCGCGGCTAATCGCCGTACGCGGGAAGTCCGCCTATACCAGATCAATGCGATCGAAGGCGACGTTGTGGATCTGGAAGTTTTGAAGGCGGCCGGCGTGGTGCAAAACGACACTCGCAAGGTCCGTTTGATCAACAAGGGCGAAATTCAGCGGCCGGTCACGGTGCGGGGCATCCACGTCACCGCCGGCGCCGTCGCTGCCATCGAGTCTGCCGGCGGCAAGGTCGAATAATGTCTACCAGCGCGTCAGAAATGGCCGGCATGCTTGGCGGCATTGGGCGCCTGAAAGAGCTGCGTCAACGCCTGTTTTTGGTGCTGGTTGCCCTGCTGGTCTATCGGCTCGGCACCTTCATACCGGTGCCGGGCATCAATCCGCTGGCGCTGATTGAATTGATGGACATGCAGCGCGGCACGATCGTGGACATCTTCAATATGTTCACTGGTGGCGCGCTGGGTCGTTTCTCCATTTTCGCCCTGGGTGTCATGCCGTATATTTCGGCGGCCATCATCATGCAGTTGATGAGTCACGCCATTCCGCAGTTGCAGGCGCTGCGCAAGGAAGGCGAGGCAGGCCGGCGCAAGATCACTCAGTACACGCGCTACTTCACCGTGGTACTGGCGATGTTCCAGTCCTTTGGCGTGGCCATTGCGCTGCAAAACCAAGGTGCGGGTGCCGGGCTGCCGGTGGTCATCGCACCGGGCCCGGGGTTTGTCCTTGCCGCGGTCGTTACGCTGACCGCTGGTACCGTGTTTTTGATGTGGTTGGGTGAGCAGATCACTGAGCGCGGCATTGGCAACGGGATTTCAATCATCATTTTCGCTGGCATTGTCGCCGAGCTGCCGTCCGCCGTGGGCGCGACGCTGGAGCTGGTGAATACGGGCCAGCTCGGGATTACCACGGCCACGTTCCTGCTGATCATGGCCCTTGTTGTTACGGCGTTTGTGGTTTTTGTCGAACGCGGTCAGCGCCGGATCACGGTTAACTACGCGCAGCGTCAGGGTCGTCAGGCCTACCGCAGTCAATCGACCCATTTGCCGTTGAAGGTGAATATGTCCGGCGTCATCCCGGCGATTTTTGCTTCCAGTCTGGTGCTGTTCCCGGCCACGATTTCGACCTGGTTCGGCCAGGCGGAAGGCGTGACCTGGCTGCAGAACGTCGCTCAGCAGCTGAGTCCCGGGCAGCCGGTTTACATTGCGCTGTTTGGCGGTCTGATCGCGTTTTTCTGCTTTTTCTACACGGCCATCGTGTTCAACTCGCGTGAGACGGCGGACAACCTGAAGAAGTCCGGGGCCTTCATTCCCGGAATTCGCCCTGGCCGGCAGACTGCCGAATACATCGATTACGTACTGACGCGATTGACCACGGTGGGAGCGATCTACCTGGTTGCCGTCTGTCTCATGCCGGAGTTCCTCATTATGCGCTGGAACGTGCCTTTCTACTTCGGCGGCACCTCGCTTCTCATTATCGTTGTCGTCACCATGGACTTCATGGCCCAATTGCAGGCACATTTGATGTCGCACCAATATGACAGCCTGCTGAAGAAGTCGAACCTCAAGGGGTACGGCCGGGCGGGTTCGGTGCGCCGGTCATAACGCCTCAGTGTTTTTTTGGAGAAAGAAAGATGAAAGTTCAGGCCTCGGTCAAGAAAATCTGCCGGAATTGCAAGATCGTACGGCGCCGCGGCGTCGTGTTCGTGATTTGCACCGATCCCAAGCACAAGCAGCGGCAGGGCTGATGGCTGGGGCACAGTTCACTGCGGTGGGCTTGAGGTTCGGCGCGAAAGCCGATACAATTGTCGGTTTGCGCTGAACCGACGTAACAGGTTTCTGGAGATAACAGCATGGCTCGTATCGCAGGCGTCAATCTGCCCGCTCAAAAACATACTTGGGTAGCCTTGACTCACATTTATGGCATCGGAAGAACCCGGTCCTATCAGATCTGTGAGGCTACCGGGATTGATCCCACCACCAAGGTGCGCGATCTGACCGAAGCCGAGCAGGAAAAGCTGCGCCAGATGATTGGCGGCATGCCTGTAGAGGGCGATTTACGACGCGAAGTGGCAATGAATATCAAGCGTCTGATGGATCTGGGCTGCTATCGCGGCCTGCGTCATCGCCGCGGTCTCCCGGTTCGCGGCCAGCGTACCCGTACCAATGCCCGCACCCGCAAGGGCCCGCGTCGCCCGATTCGTTAAGGAATTCCTTTCATGGCCAAGCAACAGACCGCCAAGGGCAAGAAAAAAGTCAAGAAAGTGATTGTTGACGGGATTGCTCATGTGCATGCCTCGTTCAACAACACCATCATCACCATCACCGACCGGCAGGGCAATGCCCTGGCCTGGGCGACCAGCGGTGGTTCCGGTTTTCGCGGTTCGCGCAAGTCGACGCCTTTCGCGGCGCAGGTCGCGGCCGAAAATGCCGGTCGTACCGCCCAGGAATATGGGATGAAAAACCTGGAAGTGCGGGTCAATGGCCCGGGCCCCGGGCGTGAATCTTCAGTCCGTTCACTCAATGCAGTGGGCTTCAAGATCACGAACATTATTGACGTCACACCGATCCCGCACAACGGTTGTCGTCCCCCCAAGAAGCGCCGGGTGTAGGCCTTCACCGTCATTCGGATCAGAGAACAAAATGGCACGATACATCGGACCCACTTGCAAGCTCGCTCGCCGCGAGGGTATGGATCTCAACCTGAAGAGCCCCGCGCGTGGACTGGATTCCAAGTGCAAGCTGAATCAGCCGCCGGGACAGCACGGCGACAGCCGTCGTCAGCGCCTGTCTGATTATGCGCTTCAGCTGCGCGAAAAGCAGAAGGTGCGGCGCATGTATGGCATCCTGGAGCGCCAGTTCCGCAACTACTACAAGGAAGCAGCTCGGCTCAAGGGCGCTACCGGTGAAAACCTGTTGCAGCTGCTGGAAAGCCGTTTGGACAATGTGGTTTACCGGATGGGCTTTGGTGTGACCCGGGCCCAGGCGCGTCAGCTGGTATCGCACAAGGGCATTGAGCTCAACGGTGCCGTCTGCAATATTCCTTCCGCGCAGATACAGCCCGGGGACCGCATTTCGGTGCGCGAGAAGGCGCGCAAGCAGCTGCGAATCCAGGAGTCGTTGACCCTGGCGCGCGACCTGGACACCATTCCGGCCTGGATTGAAATCGACGTGGACAAGCTTGAAGGCGTGTTCAAGGCGAGGCCCGACCGTGACGACCTGCCGCCCGATATCAACGAAAACCTGATCGTCGAGCTGTATTCGAAGTAATTGTCTGCTGTCGGCGACTGTCGTCGGCAGGTCTTCAACGAAAGTATTGAAAGAGAGGCAGATTCATGTCTGGCCAGATTAGCGAACTGATCGGCGAAATGCTCAAGCCCAAAGGGCTGATAGTCGATGAGATTTCAGCGCGGCGTGCGCGCATTACCCTGGAACCGTTGGAACGCGGCTTTGGACACACCCTGGGTAACGCCCTGCGTCGGGTTTTGTTGTCCTCCATTCCAGGCAGCGCGATCACCGAAGCCGAAATCGACGGCGTTTTGCACGAGTACACCTCGGTCGAGGGCTTGCAGGAAGATATCGTGGAGCTGCTGCTCAACCTGAAAGACGTGGCGGTGCGCATGCACTCCAGAGACGAAGCCACTCTGACCTTGACCAAGGATTCAGCGGGGCCGGTCACGGCGGGTGATATTCAGCTGGACCACGACGTTGAAATTGTGAACCCGGAGCATGTGATCTGCAATTTGACCAAGGATGCATCGATCCGCATGCGGTTGAAGGTGACCCGGGGCGTGGGCTATCAGCCGGCCGCCGCGCTGCGGTTTGATGAAGAGGAAACCCGCCCGATTGGGCGCTTGCAGCTGGACGCCTCCTACTGCCCTGTGCATCGTGTCGCCTACACAGTTGAGAGCGCCCGTGTGGCTCAGCGCACCGATCTGGACAAGCTGGTGTTGGATATCGAAACCAACGGCACCATGACTTGCGAGCAGGCGGTCAAGCTGGCTGCCGGCATTCTGGTTGATCAAATGTCGGTGTTCGTGGACTTCGTGGCGCGCGAAAAAGAAGCGGATGTGATGAGCACCGAGTCGTTTGATCCGGTCCTACTGCGGCCCATCGACGATCTGGAGTTGACCGTCCGCTCGGCCAACTGTCTGAAGGCCGAGCATATCCAATATGTCGGGGACCTCGTTCAGCGCACCGAAAGTGAGTTGTTGAAAACCCCTAATCTGGGCAAGAAGTCGCTGACCGAAATCAAGACCGTCCTGGCTTCGCACGACCTTGCCTTGGGTACGCGTCTGGAAAACTGGCCGCCGGCGAGCTTGGCCCGGGCCGGGAACTGAGGAGAATACTATGCGTCATCGTAAAGCCGGGCGGAAGCTGAACCGCAACTCATCGCATCGCAGAGCGATGTTCAAGAATATGACGGCGAGCCTGATTCAGCATGAGCTGATCAAGACCACCCTGCCCAAAGCGAAAGAGCTCAGGCGAGTGGCCGAACCTCTGATCACGCTGGCCAAGGAAGACACCGTCGCCAAGCGCCGCTTGGCCTTCGCGCGCTTACGCGACAAGGAAGCGGTCGGCAAGCTGTTCAACGAGCTCGGTCCGCGCTATGCCGCACGGCCAGGCGGGTACCTGCGGATTTTGAAATGCGGGTTCCGCGCCGGCGACAAGGCACCCATGGCCTATGTCGAGCTGGTGGATCGGCCGGATGCACCGGGAGCCCGCGCCGACGCGGACTGAGCGCGACCCAAACGGTCGTTTGTGCAAAAGCCCGGCTCCGGCCGGGCTTTTGCGTTTTGGCCGCTGGCCTTCGCTACAATGGAAGGCTGTTATCAGGCGGTTCTGGAAGATGCGTCACTGGTCCATTCTGCTTGCCGCAACCACCATCATGGTGCTGGGCTTTGTCGCCAGCCTGATCATTTTTGGTGATCAGACGCGGCTGCAGGCATTGTTGATCGGCCATGTGGAGGTGCAAACCGGGCGCCACTTGAGCATTGATGGCGAGGTTTCGCTGCAATTTTTCCCCCGGTTCCGAATCCGCGCTGATCAGATCCGTCTGTCCGGTCCCAGTGATCGCTCGGGCCCCGATTTCATCAGTGCCGACAGCCTGTCGGTTGAATTGCGCCTGCTGCCGCTTCTGCTGGGTCGAGTAGAGACGCGTGATCTGGCGCTGGAAGGCGTGCGGTTGAATTTTGCTGATGATGAGTCAGGATCGCGAAGTCTGGCCGGACTGATTCGCCGCCCGGGTAGCGGCGGCGGTCCGGGAATCACGGCCAGTGGACCGGTTCGTTTGGAAGATGCCGAAATCGGCCTGGCCGGATTGACGCTTGAGGGGGCACGAAACGTCAGGGTCGACCGCATCGAGCTGGACCAGTTTTCCTTTGATCAGGCCATCAATCTGAATTTTCAGGGCGGCATTACGCAGCCAGTGGGCCTGACGGATGTCGAGGTGGGGGGCGTGCTGTTTGTTCCAAGCGAAAGTGAACAGTTCCAGCTTTCGGATATGCGCTTTGCCGGGCGTCACGCGCCGGCGGGGAAGAGATTTCTGCTGTCAGGCGGAATGAGTTTTTCGCGGATGCCGCCGCAGCATGCAACACTGGATCGCGGCATTCTCAGTGTCAATGGTCAGCGGCTTTTGGTTCAGGGGTATTACGACAGGCGCGCTCGTCCGTTTTTCTCCTTCTCGGCTCAGGCCGAGACCCTGGATGTGGTCGCGTTCTCCGAGATCCTGTCGCCGGGAACTCCCGTGCACTGGCCAATCTGGTCGGCCAATTGGGTGGCTCAGTTCGATTTCGAGCTCGGACTGACGGTCGATCGTTTGACGCTAGGGCCCCTGGTGGTTCCCAATGTGGACATGACAGCGATTGCATCCAATGGGGTGGGTCGGTTCCATTTGGCTCCCACCACCCTGCCGGGTGCTTTGCTGAGCGTCGACGGGCAGATAGCGACCAGCACGACCGATGCCGAAATCACGGGCCAGCTGCGGCTTGACGTGGATGACCTGGCGAGACTGCTGAACAGCGTTGGCAGCCCGTTGGTTGCTACCGGTGCTGGACAAATTCGTTTGGTGCCGGATCGCCCGTATGTCGCTGATGTTGTGGCCGCCGGCGAACTGGATTTCTTCGATGGTCGTTTTCCTGCTCTGGCCGAGCTCAGAGAGCTGGCGGGTTTGGAGGCGATAGCGGAGTTCGATACCTTGCAAGGCGAGGTGCAGATCCTCACCGATGCCGTGGCTTTCCCATCTCTTCATGTCCGACATGACGGAGTGGACATTCTGCTCCAGGTCGTGTGGTTACCGGCGGTGGATCTCCTCCAGGGAACAGTTTTCGTGGATGACGGCCGGGCAATGCAGCGCTTTGAGCTGGGCGGTTCGGCGGGGAGTCCGCGGTTCCGCGCGACCCCCGATCCAGCGCTCGCACAGTGAGTTCGGAGGATGAGGGGGAGGAGCGACTGGGTCTGATCGCGGGCCTGTCGGCGTTCAGTATCTGGGGTCTGGCGCCCATTTATTTCAAATGGCTGTCCGGAGTCGGACCCGACGAGATCATTGCCCATCGGGTTGTTTGGTCGGTGCTGCTGCTGGCGCTGGTGCTGGTGCTGCGTACCGGGCGGTCGTTCCCGCGGCATGTCCGGATCGATCGCAAGACGGCCGGTCTGCTGTGCCTGACCGGCGGGTTGATTGCGCTTAACTGGCTGATCTTTGTGTATGCAGTCAACAGTGATCGCGTCTTGTCAACCTCGTTGGGATACTTCATCAACCCACTGATGTCGGTGCTGCTGGGGCTGCTGGTATTTCGCGAGCGCCTGGTGCCGGTGCAAACACTCGCAGTGTTGCTCGCAGCAATGGGTACCGGCTGGCTGACCTACAGGCTCGGACAGCTGCCCTGGATTGCGGTCAGTCTGGCTTCCACTTTTGCGCTGTACTCGGTGATCCGCAAGCTGCTACAGGTCGGACCCATGGTTGGCTTGTTCTGGGAAACCCTGTTTGTTGCACCCTGGGCGGTTGCCTGGCTGCTGTGGTTGTTGCGTAGTGAACGTCTTGTTTTTCCTGCTGCCGAGCCGATGCTGATGCTGCTGCTGGCGGGTACCGGTGTGCTGACCGTGGCGCCGCTGCTGCTGTTTGCCGCCGGCGTGCGTCGCTTGCCTTTGAGCACCATCGGCCTGATGCAGTACCTGGCCCCCAGCATCACCTTTCTTCTGGCTGTATTCGTCTACGGTGAGCCGTTTACAATGGACCACGCTATTACATTCGGCTCGGTGTGGCTGGCCCTGGTTCTGTTCTTCTGGGCGGCCAGGCAGCGCAGCGGGCCCGCGCACTGAAAGCACCCATGTCTGAATCTGCAATACAGCGGCCCGGTAGTCGCAAACTCAGCTCGCTGGCGGCCCTGCGGCCGTTCGTAGCTCGTTATCGGCTGCAAATCAGCCTGGCCGGTCTGTTCTTGCTGCTTTCGGCGGCCGGCGCGCTGGCTATTCCGCTGGCGGTTGGCCAGGTGATCGATCGTGGCTTCATGGCCGATGACCTGGCCCACATCAATCGCTGGTTCTGGCTGCTGTTTGGCGCGGCGGTGCTGATGGCGGTCGGTGGCGGCTTGCGCTTTTACTGGGTCAGCTGGCTGGGCCAGCGGGTGGTGGCCGATGTGCGCAAGGCGGTCTATGAGCGTGTCTTGCGCATGAGTCCGGAGTTTTTCGCTCGCACCCGCACCGGTGAAGTGCTGTCCAGATTGAATACCGACACCACCCTGGTGGAAACGCTGGTCGGTTCGACGGTTTCCTTCGGTATCCGCAATGTATTGATGCTGGTGGCCAGTTCCATTGCCCTGATCCTGACCGCGCCGAATCTGGCCGGCATCATCGCCTTGCTGATCGTGTTCATGATCCTGCCGGTGCTGGTGCTGGGCCGTTGGGTGCGGCGACTGTCTCGTTCGGCCCAGGATCGGATTGCCGATATCAGTGCGCTGGGGGATGAGTCGATCAATGCGGTCCAGACCGTGCAGGCCTTTGCCCAGGAGACACGGGAGAGCGAGCGTTTTGGCACCACCGTCGAGGCAGCGCTGGATGCTGCGAAACAGCGAATTGCCGCTAGCACCATCCTCATTGTGCTGATCATTCTGCTGACTTTCGCCGCGATCACATTCGTCCTCTGGCTGGGCGCGCGTGCTGTTCTGACCGGGGCAATGAGTCCGGGCCAGTTGGGCCAGTTTGTGTTGTATGCGGCCATTGCCGCGGGCTCGACCGCGAGTCTGAGCGAGATTTGGAGCCAGCTGCAGCGCGCGGCCGGCGCCATGGAGCGCCTGGCCGAGTTGCTGGCTATTGAACCAGAGATTGCCAGTCCGCCGCAGCCGGTGCCTTTTCCGCAGGCCCCGCTGCGCCTGCATGTCCGCGATGTGTACTTTTCTTATCCGGCCCGGCCCGGGGTCGATGTGCTCAAGGGCCTGAATTTCGAAGTGCGAGCGGGTGAGACCGTGGCCGTCGTCGGCCCCTCGGGTGCGGGCAAGTCGACACTGTTTCAGCTGTTGCTGCGCTTTTACGATCCGGAACGTGGCGGCATTCAAATCAATGGTGTGGACTTGCGCCGCCTGGATCTTCAGGAACTGCGCCGGAATCTGGGGTTTGTGCCGCAGGATGTGGTGGTGTTTTCCGGGTCGGCGGCCGACAACATTACCTATGGCCGGCCCCATGCTGACCAGGCCCTGGTCGATGCGGCGGCGCGCAGCGCCCATGCGCATGAATTTATCGGCGCCTGGCCGCAAGGCTATGACACCTTCCTGGGCGAGAAGGGCGTGCAGTTGTCCGGGGGGCAGCGCCAGCGCATTGCCATTGCCCGGGCGCTGGTCAAGCAGCCGGCTTTGTTGCTGCTGGATGAGGCCACGGCCAGTCTGGATGCTGAAAGTGAGCGCCTGGTGCAAACAGCGCTGGATGCTGCCAGCAGGGATAGAACGGTGCTGGTCATCGCCCACCGGCTGGCCACGGTGCGGCGTGCCGACCGCATCCTGGTCATGGACCAGGGACAAGTGGTGGCCGAGGGGACGCACGAGGAGTTGATGGAACAGCACGGGCTTTACGCCCGTTTGGCGCGTCTGCAGTTTCTTGACCAGGCCGAGCGTGCGCCGGATCAGGCTGAAACGGCGGCGCTGACGGACAATCCGTAAGTCCCGGGCCCGGCTTCTTTACAACCGTTCGAATGAGAAACGCTGACCGCCGACCGAGGCTTCGGCCATCAGCCCGCCGCGAGTCATGTTGAACACGGCGACCCCGCGCTCATAGCTCGTGGTCGCCGCCGCGCCTGCCGTGGCGGCCACTGCAGTTGCCTGAGCCGAAAATTCAAGGTTGCCACGCTGGAAAGTTCGCAGTGCGGCGTCATCGCGGAAAAAAATCACCTGGCTGTAGGACTGAGCGCCAATTTGCGCGCCGATAGTGGCTTGTGAGGTCGTTGCCCGCCCGATCGGTTCGCCCCGTTCGAAGACAATGCCGCGGCCAAAGCCGCCGCCGACCCAGAACCCTCCCTTGGCGATTTCGGGAAAGACCACGTAACCATGGGCGTGGTCGATCCAATCCTGAAGCCCGGGATCGCGGTCAACAAATCGATCGAGAGCCGCCCAAGATTCACGGATCAGGCGGTCGTCCGAGGGGGTAGCGGCGCAGGCCGCGAGACACAACACGCACAGCAGCAACAGGATTTTCGGGATCGAGCTCATCTGGAGTTTACGCAAGTCAACAGACCGTGATGGTATCAAGTCGGCGTCAAGGCACTCACGGCATATGAGGCCCGCCGGCGCCGATCAGTTGAGCGGCCACGGCCGAGAAGTGGCAGACGCTGCCGCCAAGCACAAAAAGGTGCCAAATGGCGTGCGAGTAAGGCAAACGATGCGCATGATAGAACAGCGTGCCGACCGTGTACATCACACCGCCGGCGACCAGCCAGGCCAGGGCGGCTGGCGTCAACGCCTGGGTCAAGGGTACAAAGGCGATCACGATCAGCCAGCCCATGCCGATGTAGGTGGCAGTCGACAGATAGCGGTAGCGGCCGGTAAAGAACAGTTTGAAAAGAATGCCCGTCAACGCCAGCCCCCAGATCACCCCGAACAGCGACCAGCCCCAGCCGCCGCGCATGGCGGCAATGGTAAACGGCGTGTAGGTGCCGGCAATCAGCAGGAAGATGGCGCAATGATCAAGAACTTTCAGGCGCGACTTCAGTTCGGGATCGCGGGCCAGGTGATACAGCGTGGAGGCAGTGTAAAGCAGCACCAGCGATCCTACGAACACCGCGGCGCTGACCAGCTCGCGTGCACCGCCTTCAATCGCCAGCAAGCTGATCAGGACGGCACCCGCCCCAACCGCCAGCAAAGCGCCGATCCCGTGGGTCAGGGCATTGGCGATTTCTTCTCGGTGGTGACTGGGCGTGGCGGACATGCGCGCATGCTAACACTGTCCGGTGTCCCTGGTTCAGCAACGCACTTGTTTTGCCGTCCCGGCGCTGGCAGTTGGTCGTTCATTGAGCGCGGCCGGTCGACGCGATCAGTGGTCGGGTTCCGAAGATTTCAGCCAGAACACCAGGCTTTTCTGGGTTTCCCCGGCCTGGTCCACATCTTTCCAGGCAAAGCGGGCCTGGAGTTCGGGAAACGGGCGATAGCCGCGTTTACGCCAGAACCCGTCCAGCACCCGATAGCCGGGCGGACGCAGGGGGTGATCCGGCGGTCGGACCACGGCACAGAAGGCAGTGACCGGATAGCCGAGACGGCGAGCATGCGCTTCGCGTTGGTCAAAGAATTGATGCCCCAGCCCGCGTCCGCGATATTCGGCCTCCAGCACCGACTCGCCAAAATAAAACACGGACTCGAGATCCCGGCCAGCCTCGACGAACGGACGCCTGAACGCGGCGTCGGCCTCCGCCAGCGGCAGCCCGGTTGAACAGCCGACGACGCGGTCCTGATCGAGTGCGAGCACGATCAAGCCGCGCTCGGATTCAGCGTATTCGGCCAGGTAGTCGCGCTCATAGTCCATCGAGCCGTCGTACAGGTAGGGAAACTGGCGAAAGACCCGGATACGCAATGCCGCCAGGTCTTCCAGCCAAGGCAAAACCGAGCCACCGGTGACCGTCTCGATTCGAACCATGCTCATTGTGCCGGTGCCGATCAGTCGTCCGCCTGGATCAACCGGCTGAGTTCATCAACGCGCGACCGCAGTAATTCGGCATTGGCGCGGGTTTCCACGTTCAGGCGAATCACCGGCTCGGTGTTGGAGGCGCGCAGATTGAATCGCCAGTCGGCGAATTCCAGGCTGATGCCGTCGGTGCGATCGACGGATTCCGCATCGGCGGCCAGTGCCTCGAGCACCCTGGCAATGACCACTTCGGTTGAAGTGACGGAAAAATTGATCTCACCACTGCAGGGGAAGGCGGTCATGCGCGCATCGACCTGTTCGGCCAGCGAGGAGCCGGAAAGACTGAGGCTTTCGATCAACAGCAGCCAGGGGATCATGCCGCTGTCGCAGTAGGAGAAGTCGCGGAAGTAATGGTGGGCCGACATTTCTCCGCCGTAGACGGCGTCCTCGCGCCGCATCCGTTCCTTGATGAAGGCGTGTCCGCTTTTATTGATCAGGGCCCTGCCGCCGGCCGCGGCCACCAGGTCAAGGGTGTTCCAGGTCAGCCGCGGGTCAAGAACGATCTTGGCGCCGGGGTGGCGCTGCAGCAACTGTTGGGCGAACAAGCCGACCAGGTAGTAGCCCTCGATGAATCGGCCGCGGTGATCGAAAAAGAAGCAGCGATCGAAATCACCGTCCCAGGCAATGCCCAGATCGGCGCCATTTTCGATCACGGCCCGAGCCGTTTCCGCGCGATTTTCCGGTAGCAGGGGATTGGGCACACCGTTGGGAAAGGTTCCGTCGGGTTCATGGTGGAGGCGAACCACGTCCAGCGGCAAATCAGCCGCCAGCGCATCGAACACCGGTCCGGCGCAGCCGTTGCCGGCATTGATCACCACTTTCAGCCGCTTCAGGGCGGCCATATCGATCAGCGCCAGCAGGCGCTGGCGATAGCTTTCGTGCACATCCAGACTATCGTGACGGCCGCGCTGAGCCGGCCCGGTTGCGGTCTGGCCGGCAGCCATCAGGCTCTCGATTTCTTTCAGGCCGGTATCCGCGCTGATGGGAATGGCTTTTTCACGAACCAGTTTCATGCCGTTGTAGTCGGCTGGATTATGGCTGGCCGTGACCATGATGCCGCCACCCATGCCGTCCAGCGATGCGCCGTGGTAGACCAACTCGGTGCCGCATAGCCCGATGTCCAGCGTGTCGATACCGGCGTCGTTGAGGCCGCGCGCCAATGCCTGGCTCAACGCCTGGCTGGACAGGCGCATGTCCCGCCCGATCACGACCGGGCCGCTTGGCCGAATGACTTCGGCGTAGGCCACTCCGATGCCATAGGCCCGGGTCTCGTCAAGCTCTGTGGGCACTTGCCCGCGAATGTCATAGGCCTTGAAAGGGCTGTTGCTGAGCCGTGCGGTGGTCATGGCGGTCCTTAAGGTGGGCTGGAGTGAAAGGGGAGTCAGACTCGTCGGATGGCGCTGTCGGGTACTTCCACGCAGCGTTCATGATTGAGCAGAGTCAGCAAGACCTGGACCCGCTCCTCGCTGGTTCGAGCCTTGAACAGCGCTCGATAGCCCGCGCAGGGACCATCGACGATTTCGACTGGTTCATCGGGCCGGTAGTCGATGGCGCCGTTGAGATTGACAATGTCATGCTCATCACAGCGCTCGCGCAACGCGTTGATGACCGGTAGTGGCACTGATGCGGCTTGCTGGCCATGGCGGACCAGCCCAACGGCGCCCCGTGTCGATCGGATTGGCCCCCAGTCCTGTCCGCCAGCGTTCAAGCGAACGAACAGGTAGCGGGGGAACATGGACTCGACGCGAATACGGCGCCGGCCATTGCGAGTCTGCTGCCGACGAACTTTGGGCCGGAAAATTTCGAAGCCCTGATTCTGCAGATGGGCCTCGGCCCGCGCGTCTTGGCGCGGTTTGCAAAATACGGCATGCCAACGCAGCACGCCTGTTTCGTCGATGATGTCCATGCGCCCCTTGGGTCATTCGGGTGACTTAATTCCCTATTGTCCTGCCCCTTCATCAGCAGTGCAAGACGTCAAGGCGGATTCAGTCTCGACGCCGTTGCAATGCCCCCGGAGAGCGCCCGAACCAGCGGCGGCAGGCGCGGCCGAAGTTGGCCGGATCCCGGTAGCCCAACTGATCGGCAATCTCGCCCAGCGTCTGGTCCGAGCAACGCAACAAATCGGCGGCGAGCACGCGGCGGGTGTTGTCGACCAGCTGCCGATAGCTGGTTCCGGCAGCGCTCAGCCGACGCGTCAGCGTGCGGCTGGAGCAGCACAGCTCGCGCGCCATGTGCTCGATGCCGGGCAGCGCCCCGGCGGTGGCCAGCAGCCGGGCCTGCACCTGGGCCGTTATGGAAGCGGTATCGGCTTCCTGGCCGAGGAGCCTTTCACAGCGCGCCATGGCGTCGCCATGGATATCGGCGCTGGCCAGGCGCGAGGGCAGCGCCAGGCTATCGGCCGGCAGCTGCAGCTCATAATGTCGGCCGCGCAAGCGCAGGCGCGAACCCAATCGGCTCGTCAGTGCCGAACGCCACGGACGGTACAACGCTGGCATGTGTAGCGAAAGCAAGCGACTGTGAGCGCCGAGTAGCCGTCCCAGCAGCCCGGCCAGGCTGAGTAAGTGGATTTCAAGCAACAGTTCCCACGGACCCTCCGGGTCGATCAGGGGCAGCACGCGCGCGCGCCAGACGCGATCATCAAGCCGGCAATGCAGGGCGGCCACACTGAACCGCAGCGGCTCAAATCGGGCCAGCGCATCCAGGGCACGCCCCAGGGTCGGCGCGCTGCCGACCGCGATACCGACCGGGCCATGGTGGGCGGCTTCCAGGCTAAGTGCTGGCCCGATATGCCAGCCGGGTCTGGCCTGGGCATCGATGGCTGCCACCAGCGCCAGCACCTGCTCCAGCGGAATGTGCTTCTCCGGATCAATGTGTCCGGGGTCCAGTCCGCAGGCCCGCATCAGGTCCCCGTGCTGCTGGGGGTCGCCGAGTACGGCATCGGCGAAGTGGGCCACGTAAATTGCAGGCAGTCCGAGCGTGGGGCGCACAGTTTTTGTTGCTGTTGTTGTTGTTAGTGCTTGGCGGCTAATGACCATAAATTGTCATTATAAGCCCTTTGCTGGCTGCCCCAGTCATGGCAACCTGAACGCTGGATCATCCCGTAGACCGCATTCGTATGCTGCGCAGTTTCCATTGGATGGATGAACACGGCCGGGTGCAGACCTATGTCGATCGCAAGCGCCTGGCCTGGCTGTTGTCGGTGGTTTTTCCGCTGATTCCGCTGGCGGCCATTGCGCTGCACGCGCGATCGGGCAGCGAATGGTGGTTTCTGTTGCCCTTGGTGGTGGTCTATGGGGTGGTGCCGCTGCTGGATTGGATGCTCGGCGAGGACCTGAGTAACCCGCCCGAGGCGGTAGTGCCTCAACTCGAGGCCGACCCGTATTACCGTGTGCTGCCCTGGTTGACCGTCCCGCTCTATTTCATTGGCCTGGTGGTGGCGGCCTGGTATGCGGTGCATTCAGGTTTGAGCTGGCCGGCCGGGCTGTTGCTGGCGTACGCGGCGGGTCTGGTCGGTGGCCTGGCGGTCAATACCGGACATGAGCTGGGTCACAAGCGCAGCTGGCCCGACCCCCTGTTTGCCCGCCTGGCCCTGGCGATACCCGTCTACGGGCATTTTTCCGTCGAACACAATTTCGGGCATCACCGCCAGGTCGCCACGCCCGAGGATTCGGCCAGCGCGCGCCTGGGCGAGTCGATCTACCGCTTTGCCGGTCGTGAGATTCCCGGTGGGCTGCGGCGTGCACTGGCTATCGAGCGCGCACGTCAGGCGCGTCGCGGCCGTAGCTTCTGGACACCGCATAATGAAATTCTGCAGTCCTGGCTGATCTCACTGCTGCTGCAGGGCGGTCTGCTGCTGTGGCTGGGCTGGATGGTGCTGCCGTTTCTGCTTGTGCACAATGCGGTAGCCTGGTGGCAGCTGACCAGCGCCAACTACGTCGAGCACTACGGACTCAAGCGCGCCCGCCTTGCCGATGGTCGCTACGAGCGTTGTCTGCCGCAGCACTCCTGGAACAGCAATCACATCGCCTCGAACCTGCTGCTTTTCCACCTGGAGCGGCACTCGGATCACCATGCTTATCCGCAGCGGCGTTACCAGTCGCTGCGCGATTTTCCGGATTTGCCGCGACTGCCCAGCGGCTATTTCGGGATGTTTCTACTCGCCTATCTGCCGCCGCTGTGGTTTCGCGTCATGGACCCGCGGGTGCTGGGGCTGGCTCATGTCAAGGGTGATCCGGAGCGGGTAAATCTCGATCCTCGGCACCGGCTGGCGCAGGGCCCCAGCCGGGGCGGTGAGCTGGCCTGATGCGGTGAGCGGTCGGGCCGGTCTGCACGGTCTCGGTGATATCATTAAGGGCTATCTGAACAGCCCGGAATCGCCATGTTTGATTCAAGCTTCACCATCGCCGGTTTCGACGATGAACTGGCCCAGGCCATCGCCGCGGAGGAACGCCGGCAGGAAGAGCACATCGAGCTGATTGCATCGGAAAACTACGCCAGTCCCCGGGTCATGGCGGCTCAAGGGTCGGTGCTGACCAATAAGTATGCAGAGGGCTACCCGGGCCGGCGTTATTACGGCGGCTGCGAACATGTCGATACTGCCGAAGACCTGGCCATTGCCCGCCTGAAGCAGCTATTCGACGCCGACTACGCCAACGTGCAGCCGCACTCCGGTTCGCAGGCCAACCAGGCCGTGTTCCTGGCCCTGCTCAAGGCCGGCGACACCATTCTGGGGATGGACCTGTCCGAGGGCGGCCATCTGACCCATGGAGCCAAGGTCAACTTTTCCGGCAAGCTGTTCAACGCCGTGCACTACGGCCTGAACCGTCAGACCGGCGAGATCGACTACGAGCGCATGGCCGAGCTGGCCGCCGAGCACAAGCCGCGGTTGCTGATCGGCGGCTTTTCGGCCTACTCGCGCGTGGTCGACTGGGCGCGCATGCGTGAGATCGCCGACTCGGTCGGCGCATGGTTCCTGGTGGATATGGCGCACATTGCCGGCCTGGTCGCCGCCGGCGTCTACCCCAGCCCGCTGCCGCATGCCCACGTAGTGACCTCGACCACCCACAAGACGCTCAGGGGCCCGCGCGGCGGCATCATCCTGGCCAAGGGCCAAGACGAGGCCATCACCAAGAAATTCAACTCCCTGGTCTTCCCCGGCTGCCAGGGCGGGCCGCTGATGCATGTGATCGCGGCCAAGGCCGTGGCCTTCAAGGAAGCCCTGGAGCCAGGATTTCGCGACTACCAGCAGCGCGTGATCGATAACGCCCGGGCCATGGCCGAGGTCATCATGCAGCGCGGCTACAAGGTGGTCTCCGGCGGCACCGACAACCACCTGTTCCTGGTCGATCTCATCGACGCCGACATCACCGGCAAGGACGCCGAGGCGGCACTGGGCCGGGCCAATATCACGGCCAACAAGAACACCGTGCCCGGCGAGCCGCGCTCACCCTTCGTCACCTCGGGCCTGCGCATCGGCACACCGGCCGTGACCACCCGCGGCTTCAACACCGACGACTGCCGCGAACTGGCCGGACTGATCTGCGATGTGCTCGACGCACTGGGTGATGAATCCGTCGAAGCGCGGGTGCGGGAGGCGGCGGTGTCGCTGTGTCGGCGGTATCCGGTTTATGGATGAGCAAGGTTTCAGGGTTCAGGGTTCAGGGTTCAGGTCACCAATGTTGGGTGCTTGTCACTACCCCGAACCCTTGAACCTGAACCCTGAACCCTGAACCCTTTCTTTCATAAATGTGGTGCCCCTTCTGCAATCACACCGAAACGCGAGTGGTCGACTCGCGTCTGGCTTCCGATGGCTTTCAGATTCGGCGCCGGCGTGAGTGTGCCAATTGCGGTGCGCGTTTCAACACCTATGAATCTCCGGCCTTGCGCGCGCCCAACGTGATCAAGA